>CAYZMP010000044.1:0-14797 GCA_964479585.1 uncultured Erysipelothrix sp. | reverse complement strand
CTATTTTTTCTTTAATTTTTTCATATGATTCATCTAAAATATATTCTTTGTCTGTTTTATCTTGTTCAATAACAATCATTGTCCCTAGCTCCACTAAGTATGTCTTGTTTAGTTGATCGAGAATTGGTTGAAGATTATATGCATATGGTGGATCTAAGAAAATAACATCAAACTTTCTTTTTTGAGCATTTAGTAACTCTATCATTTCATAATCGTTCATATGATACAACTTACTACGCTCAGATACTCGACATTTTTCTATGTTTTTTGCAATAACATCGTATGCTGGTAAGTTTTTATCGTTAAAAACAACATATTTTGCATTTCTCGATAGAGCTTCTAAACCAATTGCTCCACACCCTGCATATAAATCCAACCACATTTGATCTGAGCACTGTTGAAAACATGCGTTAAATAACGACCCTTTTAAACGATCACTTGTTGGTCTAGTATGTTGTTCACTAACTTGTAATCGAGTCCCTCTAAATTTACCAGAGATGATTCTCATTTTTCTTTCTTCCTCTTTCTTTTGCAATCATTGCTTGGGAAAATCCAATTGATACCATTATCGCCAATTGCGATGATCCACCGGATGATATCATTAATAGCGGTACTCCAGTTAATGGAATCGTAGCACTGACACCACCTACATTTAAAATAAAATGCAACATTAAATACAATGCTGAACCAAAGATAATCATTTTACCCTTTTCGCTAATAACTTTCATAGCCTTGGATAAAAGCGAAAATAAAATAATACAATAGCCAACTAAAATAAACACAAAACCAAATACACCAATTTCTTCGACAATGATAGCTAAAATATAGTCCGAATCCGCAACTGGTAAATAACCAAGTTTCTGAACTGATTTTCCTAATCCAATTCCCCACCAACTTCCTTTTGTAAAGGCAATTAAACTATTGAATAGTTGAAAGGCTGATTCGTGGCGATTGACAAATGGATTCATCATATCATTAAATCGATTAAGCTGATAAGCGCTTAAAGGTAACGTGTTTATAAAGGCAATTCCTGAAGGAGTAATAAGCCAAAACAAACTAACAAAGCCAATAATTGTTATAACACTAAACACAATTTTTACTGTTTTTAATTGCGGAATTGAAGGGACCAACATTAAAAACCAACCAAGTGCAAAGATAATCAAACCTGTCCCTAAATCCGATTGCAAAACAACAACGATAAATGAATAGATAAACAAAAAACTAATTGGAACACGAATGATCTCATACCATTTTTTTGTGGATGTTTGCACATCACCTAAATAAGTCGCAAACAACAAAATAATAACAACCTTAGCAAACTCACTTGGTTGAATGGTCATGTTTACAATAGGAAGCACAATCCAAGCTTGTGCTCCACCACGAGAAGGAAACATTAGTGGCAATAACAATACAAACGAAGTAACTACAGCAACTATAAATATACTTTTTTTCAATAACTTAATCGAAGTGTGTTTTGCGGCTTTTACCATCATGATATAACCAAGCACAATAAAGGCAACTTGACGCCCAAATGAAAAAACGATGCTCTCAATGGTCGCGTTTTGATTCATTCCCGCACTGGTGGCCATTAGAGCACCAAAAAAGCTTAATAGTAACACGGCGGCATGAATAGATTTGCTATATCCTTTTGGCATTCTTAATGAGAACAAAAACAATCCCTCTTTTCTTAAACATTATTGTATCAAACATTAACCATGGATGGATATAAACTTGAACAAAGTAGTAAAATTAGTTTTCAACTTGTAGTTTACACTATTTTTTAAGTTTCATCGCTTTTATTATGTAAGTCAATCTAATATTTTGGTAACTTGTGAAAAGATTATTTAAAAACATTGATTGTTTTATTATACTGACCTTATTGAAGGAGGTAGATAATATGAACAGAAAAAGTTTCTTACTATTAGTGATTTTATTGCTTTTAACTGGTTGTGTATCTGCCATTTCAAAAGGCAAATCAAATGATGAGTCCATTATTATGAAATTTGAACAAACACAACTATCACATATTGATATGGACATAAACTATACCATTGAAAATAAAACAAACCAGCAATGCACCTATGGCAAAATGTTTGCGATAGAAAAACTAGAAGATGAAACATGGATAAATATTCCTTATAACGAAAAAATTGCCTTTATAATGATTGCTTATCTTATTGAACCAACTTATATTGATAAACACACGATTAATCTATCACACTATGTAGATCAATTACCTGTAGGATTGTATCGCATGAGTAAACAAATTCTTTGTGATAAAGATTTAACTGTTTACGCAGAATTTGAAATCACAAATTAGATACCTTTTATTTTGTTAAAAAAGTGTGTCCCCCACCACACTTTTTTTGTGGTGATAACCACATTACTTGAAATTCTGTAGTGTGGTTTTGCGTACTTACTACACAAACTTTATTCAATTATCGATGATCGTCATAAGTTTTGATTGCATTTGTGTCGCTTTATACTATACAATGAGACTATAGTTTGATACAATATAAAAAGTCAAAATAAACGAGGCTTTATAATGAAAATTAACATGGATACAATACTACTTGATCCACATCCTTTATTGCGTGAAAAGGCTAAGCCTGTCTCAATTCCTCTTAGTGATGAAGATCAACAACTCATCATGGCTATGCGAAAATACGTCCATGATTCTAAAAATGAAGAAATAGCAGAAAAAGAACGATTAAAACCAGCGGTAGGATTGGCTGCCCCTCAAATAGGAATATCAAAACAGTTGTTAGTTGTAGAGATTGAACAATACGATGAAGATGATAATGTTATTATCGTTGAATATGCTCTTGCCAACCCAAAAATAATAGCTCATTCACCCCTTTATTGTGCTTTATCGACAGGTGAAGGATGTTTGTCTATAGTGCAAGAACACCCTGGTTATGTTCATCGTTATTTACGTGTGCGCATTGAAGCATACGATGCAATAAAGAAACAAATTGTTCAAATTAAAGCAACTGGCTATCCCGGTATTGTTTTACAACATGAAATTGATCATTTAAATGGAGTGTTATTTTATGATCACATTAATAAAAGCAATCCTTGGCAAGCCAAAGAAAACACAAAAATTATCGAGTAATTGAAAGAGAGAAAATATGGATAATATTGCAAATGTAAACTCAAGAACCACTTCGATACAAGCATCCGATACGCTCGTGTATGCCTTAGGTGGTTTAAATGAAGTCGGAAAAAACATGTACGTTTACGAACACGAAGATGAAATATTGATTGTGGATTGTGGCGTTATGTTTCCTGATGAAACAATGTGGGGAGTGGATTATGTCATCCCCGATTTTCAACATCTAATTAAAAATCAACACAAAATTAAAGCACTAGTCATCACTCATGGACATGAAGATCATATTGGTGGAATTCCATTTCTTATGCAAGTGTTGCGTTTACCAAAAATTTACGCGCCTCGCTTTGCAAAAGGACTAATTGAAAAGAAACTAAGTGAACGCAGAATGGTACGCGATATTGAAATTGAAGAAATCAACAATCGCTCAAAGGTTGAAACCGAGCATTTTACACTAGGTTTCTTTAATACGATTCACTCAATTCCAGATACATTAGGTGTTTTATTAAACACACCCAATGGAAGAATTGTACATACTGGTGATTTTAAGTTTGATTTAACACCAGTTGGTCATAATTCTGACTATCAAATTATGGCTTACATGGGACAAATTGGCATTGATTTATTAATGAGTGATTCAACCAATGCTGGTGTCCAAGGTTTTTCCATTAGTGAGAAAAAAGTAGCCCAATCTATATTAGAAATTATGCGTAAAACACAAGGTCGTTTACTTGTTGCAACGTTTGCATCCAATGTGTATCGGGTTCGTCAAATCATTGAAGCTGCCATCGCCTGTGATCGGAAAATTATTATCTTTGGTCGTTCCATGGAAAACGTTGTCACTATTGCAAGACGCTTAGGACACATTAATGCAAATGATAGTCACTTTATTAAACCAGATCAACTTAATCAGGTGCCTGCTAATAAACTATGTGTTATCTCTACAGGTTCTCAAGGTGAACCACTAGCAGCATTATCTCGTATTTCCAATGGTACTCATCGTTATATTAAAGTTATTCCAGGAGATACGGTTGTTTTCTCTAGTTCTCCAATTCCAGGTAATAGTGATAGCGTAAATCGTGTCGTTAATCGTTTAACTCGTGCAGGTGCAAATGTCTTAACAAACTCACCGTTAAACTCAATCCACACTACTGGTCATGCCTCAGCGGATGAACAAAAATTAATGTTGCAGCTGCTTAAACCTGCGTTTTTTATGCCCATTCATGGAGAGTATAAAATGTTAAAACAGCATGCTTTTCATGCAATTGAAACCGGTGTTCCAGCTGATAAAATATTTATTTGTGCCAATGGTGATACCGTCATACTAAGAAACAGAGAAGTCTTTTTATCCAATACTCGAATTGTAGCGGATGATGTGTATGTCGATGGTACGGATGCATCAGGTCTTTCAACTGCTGTTATTAAAGATCGGAAAATATTATCCAACAATGGCATGGTTGCGGTTATTGTTTCTATTGACTCAAAACAAAACAAAATACTAGTAAAACCTAGTATTGTTAGTAGAGGGTTTGTCTTTATCAAAGAAAATCAACCACTTTTAAAAGAAGCAGAAGCATTAGTTTACGATGCCCTTAAAAAGAAGATGCAACAAAAAACAACCTTTGGAGAGTTAAAGAATACAATACGAAGTAGTTTAGAACCTTTCTTATACCAAAGAACCCATCGTAACCCCATTGTGATTCCTGTTATCCTTAATCAAAAATCAGCAACAAACGGCTAATTCAGCCGTTTTTTATGTTTTTAGTTGTGATTGCTCATTGAAGTATGTTTTAGAACCAAAATACAAAATTAAAATCACACTCAATGAGACAGTCGCTAATATTCCTAACATAATGCCTATTTGATAACTAATCGCGACCAGTGGTGAAACACCAGAGAGTATTTGACCGGTCATCATTCCCGGTAAAAAGATGATGCCCATACCTAGCATGTTATTTAATGTAGGTACAATTGCTTGTGAAAAGCTTTTATCGATAATCGCTTTACTTGCTTGTTTTATATCTGCTCCTAAAATAAGAGCTTCTTCAACGAGTTCTCGATTTTCTAACATCGCATCATTCATGATTGATACACCTAAAATAACACCAGTCATCGAGTTGCCCACAATCATTCCAGCTAATGGAATGAAATATTGTGCATCATACCATGGAGATATTTGAATGACTAAAAACAAGAAATAAAACAACACACTTAATGTCGCAAGTGGAAAAACGATAACAATAACTCTTTTTAGAGCTTTTGATAGTTTGTTGTTGAATTTCTTAAAAATAGTGTACATCGAAAAGATTTGCATAATAAAAATGACAAGCAATGTTAACCATGGGTTTTGATGATCAAATAAGTAGATTAAGATATATCCAACCATCACAAGTTGTAAACTCATTCTTAATGTAGCTAAAATTAGTAGCTTTTGTTCTGGGATTTTTCTAATTTTTAAAAGGATAAACACTAACACCACTAGTCCATAAGCAATAAAGAGTTGAACAATGGATAACTGTATGATGCTATTCATAAATCATCCCCTTTTCTATTGTGATTAGTTTATCTGCAAACTTTCTAGCAATGTCATCACTGTGCGTTATCATAATTAATGATTTATTATTTTCTTTTGTCTTACGCACAATAAAATCAACAATCATTCGTTCTGTTGTTTGATCAAGTGCACTTGATGGCTCATCCATTAAATACACATCAGGATCTAGCAACAATACCCGTGCTAGAGCTATCCGTTGTTTTTCACCAATTGAACATAACGATGCATCATCGTCCATTTCTTTGTTTACTTGCAGTTGTTTTAATAATGTTTGTAATTCTTGTTTTGGTGGTATTGGTTTATTAGAAAAATGACAACCAACAACGAGGTTATCGTACACAGACTTTGAAAACATAACTGGCTTTTGTGATAACATCACAACATGCTGTCGATGCTTTACACTATCGATTTCTTCTAAGGATTGACCTTGATATATAATTTTACCTTCATCAGGGGAATGAAGTTTATTAAGAAGACGTAAAAACGTCGTCTTCCCTGAACCTGAAGGACCGATTATACACGTTACTTTGTTTTTGTATATACGCAAAGAATCAATTCGCAATATACTTTTCACTTTAATGTTACTAACCTCAAATAGAATTTCCATACAAGCACTATCCTTTTAAAGTATTCTATCATAGATCGATGTATGGTAAAATAAACCAAGGTGAAATGATGAAAAATAAAAAAATGATGAAAAGATTACTAACCTTTATTGTAATGCTCGTTATTATCGTATACTCTGTTTTAGAACTTACAACATTTAGTGTTAAACGAGTTGAAATAGATGTGCAACAACGTGCACTTAAGCTACTACCTCAATCCTTTGATGGATTAAGTGTCGTTTTTTTTAGTGACATTCACTTTAATAACTTTATGGATAGTGAAAGGCTCAATCCTTTTATCGATACAATTAATTCTTTAAATCCTGACCTTATTTTATTTGGTGGCGACTTGTTTGATCATCCTTCCGTTGATTATCCAAATGAGCATACTATCGAACAATTAACACAATTATTATCTACTTTAAATGCTCCTTATGGTAAATATGCTGTGCTTGGAAATCATGACCATGAATCAACAACAACCAAAAACCTAACCATATCACTATTGCATGACGCTGGATTTACAACTTTAATCAATGAATCCATCCAACTATATCATCCAAGTGGTGACTTCATTAATCTTGTTGGTATTGATTCACAACTTTTAGGTAATCCTGATATTGAAAAAGCGTATAGCAACATTGAAACAACCACATCCACAATCACTCTATCCCATACCCCTGACATTATCGATCAATTGGATCATAATCTTACACAATGGCAACTGTCTGGTCATTCTCATGGTGGTCAAATTTCACTTCCTTTCTATGGACCAGTTTATAAAGTACCTTACGCTGAAAAATTCCCAACTTCTCAAGCTGATGTACGTGGTATTATACTCGATGTATCCAATGGAGTTGGTACTACTCGTTTAGACATGCGATTGTTTGCCAATCCTCAAATCCATTATTTTACATTAAAGGGGGTAAGTAATGATGCATCAAATTAAAGCCATCACACTTGATGTTTTACACCGATACAAAGAACATCAACTGAAACATATTGCTGGATCATTAGCATACTTTTTTACGTTATCTATTTTCCCTTTGTTTATTTTTGTGCAAGCAGTAATCGGATTGTTTGATGTTGGCTTATCTAATCTGTTAATCACGATACAACCTGTAATTCCAGAAAATGTGTATGAACTTTTATCGACTTATTTGCTATCCATTTCAGGTCAACGTTTAGGGTTGCTTTCTTTTGGTTTATTAAGTGCCTTGTATGCTTCTTCTGTCGCGCTAACTTCTATTATGAATGCTGTGTTGTTAGCATACAATCAAACCAACCGTCACTCTTGGATTTACAACAAAGCGCTTGCCATTTTGTTTACCGTATTAATTGGTGGATCACTTTCATTGTTTTTGATTATCCCTGTTTTAGGTGGTGTACTGCATCCATTTATCGAAGGATTTTTACCTGACTTTTTAGCACTTTTTGATTTAGTTACGATACTTAGTTGGTTAATCTCATCGACAGCCATAGTCGCAACATTAGCGTTGCTTTATAAAGTTGTACCGAAAAAACAAGAAAAAGGTTCTATTTGGCCTGGGGCGATTTTTGCCTTGTTTGGATGGCTTGTTGGATCCTTTGGATTTGCGCTTTATGTCAATAATTTCGCTAATTATTCTACATATGGTGTATTTGGATCGATGATGGTATTTTTACTTTGGTTATACATTACAGGCTTAATGATTATTTTGGGAGCTGAGCTTAATGATGCCCTTGATCAATACCGAAAAAAACAGCATTCACAACATCAAAAATAACAAATAAAAGCCTCTATCAGATTTTACATCTAACAGAGGCTTTTTCTATTTCACGACAAAGTTTACAATTTTCTTAGGTATCACTATACTTTTAATAATTGTTTTATTCTCTAAATAGGCCTTTACATTTTCATTGTCTTTTGCCATGGCAATAATCGCATCTTTTTGTTCATCCACAGAAACAACAAGTTTTGCCCTTACCTTACCATTCACTTGCACAACCATCTCAACTTCATCTTCAATAAGCATTGCTTCATCATAAGTAGGCCAAGGTTGATACGTTAAATTGCTTTTACTAAACTCACTGTATAACTCTTCTCCTAAATGAGGAGCGAATGTTGAAAACATTTTTATAAATCCTTTTGCATATTCTACATACACTTCATCTGCTTTATAGCATTCGTTAATGAATATCATCATTTGAGAAATAGCCGTATTAAGATTCAATGTATCAATATCATGCGACACTTTTTTAACTGTGTAATGATAAACTTTGTCTAATTGATGATTGTTTTTCATTGATAGTTTATTCTCTTTAACAAATAACCGATACACACGATCAAGCCAACGTCGAACACCATCCATGCCTTGATCTGACCAAGGAAGCGCTGCTTCTAATGGCCCCATAAACATTTCATACACACGCAAAGTATCTGCCCCATGAGATGTTACATAATCATCAGGATTTAGCACATTCCCTCGACTTTTACTCATTTTTTCACCATTTTCACCTAAGATCATACCTTGATGAAACAGTTTGGTGAATGGTTCTTTCGTGGATACATACCCAAGATCATATAGAACCTTATGCCAAAAACGAGCATACAACAAATGTAACACTGCATGTTCTGCACCACCAACGTATAAGTCAACTGGCAACCAATGATCTAATAATTTTTTATCCGCGAAAATTTCATCATTATGTGGATCAATAAATCGCATGTAATACCAACATGACCCTGCCCATTGAGGCATTGTGTTGGTTTCGCGTTTGCCTTTAACTCCATCAATATCCACATTCAACCAATCTTGTGCATGGGCAAGTGGTGACTCGCCATTGTCTGATGGTGAATAGTTATTCACAGCAGGTAGTTCAAGTGGTAAATTTTCAAGCGCTACGGTTCGTTCTGTCCCATCTTCCATAAATATAATTGGGATTGGCTCTCCCCAATAACGTTGTCTTGAAAATAACCAATCACGTAATTTAAAGGTTACTTTTGGTTCTCCGATGTCATTGTCTTTTAACCAATTATTCATTTTGATAATTGCTTCTTCTTTGTTTAAACCATCTAAAAAATCAGAATTAATGTGCACACCATCATCAATGTGTGCTTGTGTCTCAATATCCCCACCTTCTAATACCGGGATAATATCTAAGTTGTATTTTTTTGCAAACTCATAATCTCGCTGATCATGTGCTGGCACAGCCATAATGGCTCCAGTTCCATAACTTATTAACACATAATCGGCGATATAAATAGGAATCTTTTTATTGTTAACAGGATTAATTGCATACGCTCCAGTAAACACACCTGATTTATCTTTGTTTAATTCTGTTCGTTGCAAATCCGATTTGCTTGTGATTTCTTGTTTGTATTTTTCTACTGCTTCTTTGTTTTCAGTAGTAGTAATATCATCGACAAAAGGATGTTCAGGAGCTAACACACAATATGTTGCCCCAAAGAGTGTATCAGGACGAGTCGTAAACACGGTGAACTCTTTGTTGTGATCAGCAACTTTAAACACAACATTCGCTCCCTCACTACGCCCAATCCAGTTGATTTGCATTTCTTTAGTTGACTGTGGCCAATCGACAAGTTCTAAATCATCCAACAATCGCTGCGCATATTCTGTAATTTTTAATACCCATTGACGCATTAATACCCGAAAAACAGGATGATTACCACGCTCTGAGCGACCATTAATGACTTCTTCATTAGCCAACACTGTCTTTAATGCTGGACACCAGTTTACTGGTAAATTTTCCACATACGCCAATCCTTTATTGTACAGCTGTATAAAAATCCACTGTGTCCATTTGACATACTCAGGATCGGTGGTGGAAATTTCTTTACTCCAATCATACGATAAACCCAACGATTGAATTTGACGTTTAAAGTTTGCAATGTTCTTTTTTGTGAATTCTGCTGGTGGATTCCCCGTTTGCAAAGCAAACTGCTCAGCAGGTAGTCCAAAAGCATCCCATCCCATCGGATGTAATACATTAAATCCTTCCATGCGTTTTTTACGAGCCAAAATATCGGTCGCAGTATACCCTTCAGGATGACCTACATGCAACCCATTTCCTGATGGATAAGGAAACATGTCTAACACATAAAATTTTGGCTTATCAAAATCGTGAATATCGGTATAAAAAGATTGATTCTCTTGCCAGTAATCTTGCCATTTCTTCTCTACCTTTTTGTGATTATACTCCACTTAAACTCCTCCATTTTCCATAAAAAAACGTCCTTCTAAGGACGTGAATACGCGGTACCACCTTAGTTCACAGAAATGCTGTGCACCTTGTTTCATTAACGCAGAATCACGAAGTCTAAGACTTTGCTCCAAGACGAGTTCATGAATGTTTTCTATCGATTTACACCAACCATCGACTCTCTTTTAAAAAAACAGATTCACTACTACTTCTTTTCATTGCATCTTCTATTATAATAAGTGATTGCACAGGTTCTGTCAAACCATCATGATGAAAGATTGATTGTTTTAAAAAAACAAAAACTAAATACAAGTAAACATATAAAATCATGATGACATCCACTTTAACAATCCCTTGTTGTTAATGACTACGTGGCATTTATTGAAAGAGTGTTGTATGATAATATAGAATCAATTGCAAGAGGTGTTCCTATGAAAATCGGTTTTCATGAAATAATGATCAACCCCACTTTTTTATCATCACCTATCGGTCATAGTGATGACCCACGATTTACATCGCTTGTTAAAGGTGACTTAATGCTTCGAACATTGTACGTTTTCGATAAAGCACCACTTTTGTTTGTAAGTGTCGATGTTTATGCAATCTCAAAAAAAATCATAAAAAAAATGAATGACATTGCTAATGCTCATTTTAATCAAGATGTGAAACTAATATGTAACACTACCCACACTCATAGTGCTCCATCCATGTATACTCATCCACCTTTTGAACATAATAGTGAATTTGTTGAAACGGTGTTGGAGCGATTTGAAATTTGCTTACTGAAATGCCAAGTAAAAGAGACCACGATGCACATGTCTTTTACAGAAGTACTTGTTGATTTAAGTCTCTTTTTAGAATTAGATAAAGTACCTTTAACATTATTATCGCTGTATCAAGAAAACAAAAGAGTTGTTAATATCCTGTTTTTTTCGCTTACACCATCATTAATTGGACCTAATACACACTATCTATCGAGTGATTATGTTGGTGTGCTTATGGAAAAACTAAAACAACGTTACCCTTTTGAGTCTTTTATGTTTTTCCAACAAGGATATAGTGATCATCGTATAGAAACAAAGCGAAATCTTACCTATCAAGATTGCATTAAACTTTCTCAAAACATGATTGTTTCACTTAAAAAAGCACTTGATGAAAAACAAAATGCAAAACCTTTATCAGTGTCTTATGCTAGTGTAGCTATTGAAAGCAAACATTTATCGCTTGTATCGTGTACATCTGTCAACTTTAATAATTTCAACGTGTTGTTTACACCCTTTACTCATCCTTCTTCGATATCTACTAAGTTAAGCAAACACAATTTAATTGTCGGATTAACCAATGATTATATTGATGATGTAACAGACACCTTTGAGTCAGTCACAAGTAAAAAACAACGCTTATTAAAAAATGAAAGAGAAAAGTTGTTGTCGTATTTATGAGTTATAAAAACCCTTTTATGTATAGTGATGATAATAAACGATACCACACTTTAACTTATCATTTTAAACATGTGTATAAAAACAAAGTTTACAAAGCCGTGATTGATGCAGGATTTAGTTGTCCTCACATCGTCAATAATAAAGGTGGTTGTACGTTTTGCTCTATTTATGGTAGTGGTGATTTTGCCCTTTCCTCCTCAACATCATTAAAAGCACAGTATGAAGCACAAAAAAGTATAATGAGTAGAAAGTGGCCAAATGCTCAAGCCATTGCTTATTTTCAAGCTTTTAGTAATACATACGCTTCTTTAGATACACTTAAAATCATATACGACCCTTTTTTTAGTGATGAATACGATAACATTGCCGTTGCCCTTGGGACACGTGCTGATTGTTTAAGTGATCAAGTGATTGATTATTTCCATACTCAATCCTTTAAAAAACCAGTGTATTTAGAAATAGGTGTTCAATCAATACACCCTAGCACAAACAAACGCATAAACCGCGGTCATGATATGGATATTGTGGATAAAGTACTAAACAAGTGCAAAGATAAGAATTTTCATGTCATTGTTCATATTATTAATGGACTTCCTTATGAAAGCAAAGAAATGATGCTACAAACAGCAAAGTGGTTGGCAAAACAACCTATTTCAGGAGTAAAGATACACATGCTTCATCTTTTAAAAAATACCCAAATGGCGAAAGAATACGAGCATCAACCTTTCGAACTGTTATCAATGGAAGACTTTGTGGATGTGACCATCCAGCAACTTGAGCTTTTACCTCCACACTTTGTCATTCATCGACTAACCGGAGATGGTCTAATCGATGATTTAATTGCTCCTTTATGGACCATTAAAAAAAGAGTTGTATTAAACACCATTGATAAAGAAATGGTCAAAAGAAACACAATCCAAGGTAAACATTATGAGACATAAAAACATTAATGAAGTAACCCATCAATGGATGCTCGAAAATCTCACTGATGATAGTGTCGTTGTCGATGCGACCATGGGAAATGGTCATGATACATTATTTTTAAGTAATCATAGTAAAAAAGTTTATGCTTTTGACATTAGCACACTAGCATACAATAAAACTCAAAAGAAAGTCAGCCACAAAGATAACGTTGTCTTACTTTTAGATTCTCATCAACACATGGATAACCATGTCGATCAATCCATCGATGGTGTTGTGTTTAACTGTGGCTACTTACCAAATAGTGATCACACAAGTGTAACTAATGATAAAACTACTCTATGTGCATTAGATAAAGCAAAAAAATTATTAGTGAAACATGGATGGATATGCATCACCGTGTATGTTGGACATGATGGTGGTAAACAAGAAGCAAAAAGTGTGCTTAATTGGTTAGAAACAAATACACGTATTGAAAAAACATACACCTATGACAATGTCTTATTAGCTCCTATTGCTTATTTTGCACGATTACAATGATCGGCGTAAATCTGGTAAATCCCAAGCAGTTACAATACCAACAAGTTGATTTGAACTTGTTGGTTTATCTTTAGTGCTAATAATAAGTGTGAGCACTTTGTTGTTTGTTTTAAACCGCTCATAAAAGAGCGATTCAGCGTCATACACACTCATTGTATCTTTTACAATAATATAGTCATCTTTGTTCTCTTCGACAAGTACAACCTCTTTAATGCTTGTTTTAGAAAGAACAAACACATCATCATCGACATGATCAGCCAACCAGTTTGTGATTCCATTTTCAGTAAGTAATCCAATAAGTTGGTTGTTTTCAAAAATTGGAAACTGAGAATGTTTATTTCGTTTAATGGCATGCAACACATCCGCTAACGTTGAGGTTGCATCAAAGCAAACCACCTTCTTTTGAAACAACGTACCAATCGTTTTTGGTTGTAAAAGTGTGTTATATATGTTGGTAATTCGTTTTACTACTTCATCGGTAGGTTGTGCTAACACATACTCTTTTTGATCGTGCATAGTCTTATGCACAAGCACATTACGCAACTCTAAAAACTGTTGCAGTTCATCAAAATAGTAACTTATAACACGATTATGTTTTTTGCTTGCATAAATTGCATTACCAAAAGTACTTTTAGGGTCTAAGTTGTATAGTTTTATTAGTAGTTTGTTAATGGCGTTATACGCTGCCATAAATTGCTGGTAATTATCCACAAACTTATCCTATAACACGAATCTTATCGTTGTATTTTTGAATTGACTTAATTCCAAACATAATCCATGCAATTAAAATAAGACCAATCAATATCCCTGCTAACGCATTATTGTAGTAAGAGATGATTGCTAAAAACACTAATCCAATCAAAATCGCAATGTAAAGAAGCACTAATGAACCAAACACAATCGCTTTTATAATTGGATTTGAATCGTCTTTTTTAGCATACTCAAAAATCCCTCCAAAGACAACTTCAAGTATAAATTCAAAAATCATTTCCATCATGTTCTCCTATGTGTACCTAAAGTAAATACAAACATCGATACCTTTGATCTTACAATTGATGAAAGATTGGTTTTAATTTATCGAATGTACAATGATGAGTAAACCCAATTTCTTTTAATTGCTCAATAGTATTTTCAAAATTATCATATATTCGTGCACGATGATGCGCATCTGAACCAATCGTTACTATTTTACCACCCAATTCATTATAACGAGTTAGAATTTTCGTAGAAGGCATCAAATCATTTAAACCAAATTTAAAACTTTTTGTGTTCACTTCAATACCCTTTTGATCTTTAATCACAGTTTTAAGTATTTCATCAATAATACTCATCACTTTATCATCAGGATACACACCAAATTTATCATACCTTTTAATAACATCAAGATGAGCTAAAACACTATATTCTTTGTATGATTGAA
>CAYZMP010000043.1:0-15437 GCA_964479585.1 uncultured Erysipelothrix sp. | reverse complement strand
TCGGATTCATCATTAAAAATACTTACATTAGCTTTACTTTACGAAAAGTTCTTTTTAAGTACGAAAAAATTAGTGGATCTAGGCTTTTTTATAGCCTTATTTAATAAACACTAAATCCTTACTGCTTGTTTTCTTGTTTTATACAAAAAAAGAGCTGTAGCTCCATAAATAGTATTTTCAACTATCTATTTCGTTACAGCCCCTTTTCTTTAAGAAGATTATCCGTAAAGCAAATATTCATGCTGAGGATTGACCTTTGTTTAGTAATTTTTGCTATAATAGCGTTAGGTGAATGCTATGAAACATGTGATATGTGTTGTAGAAGATGAAAAAGATTTAAATGAGTTAGTGAAGCGTTATTTAGAAAAAGAAGACTATGAAGTTAGAACTTACTTGACCTATCAAGAAGCACTTAACGCTACTACTTCTGATGATGTTTCTTTATGGGTTCTTGATATTATGCTCGATCAAGGAAGTGGTTTTGATTTGCTTGAACAGATTAAGAATCAAACACCAAATGTTCCTGTCGTTTTTATGTCGGCGAGAGATCAAGAATTTGATCGAATTATTGGGCTTGAAAAGGGCAGTGATGATTACATTACAAAGCCTTTTTCACCAAAAGAACTAGTCTTACGTGTGAATAATATTATTAAACGAGTGTACAAAAATAAAGTTAACGTTATAGAAGTTGATGCTTATGTTGTCGATGAAATACAACGTAAAGTATTTAAGGAAGAAAAAGAGATTGACTTAACAACAAAAGAATTTGATTTACTTATGCTCTTTGTCCGAAACAAAGGCACCGCGTTTTCACGCATGCAAATTCTGGATGCAGTTTGGGAAATGAACTATTTTGGTTCTGATAGAGTTGTGGATGACACAATGAGAAGATTAAGAAAGAAACTTCCTGATTTTAATGTGAATACCATTTATGGATTTGGATATCGTTGGGGTTAATTGATGCGTAATTTTATAAAGAAGCTTACATTAACACAACAATTGTTTATGATTATTGTTGCTTTTATCGCTATTTTTACGTTATTCTTTTTCATGTTTTTATCTTGGAATATTGATCGTTTTGTTGGTTCTCAAATGTACTCCATTATTAAACGAACACAAAACAATATTATTTATAATTATAAATTGAATATTGATGATGTAGCGTTGTATGGTGCCAATGATCCAAACATCATTCATATCATTTATGATAATGACAACAACATCATTACTAGCAACAATCTTCCTGGAATTAGTGAAAACTGGGTGGAGGAAGTGTTTGATTTAACACTAGAGCAAACAGCAGGTAGTAGAGATTATGAATCAGAGACAGATCGAAGAAACATGTTGTTTACCATTACAAAGATTGATCAAGATACTAACATTGCGACAGCTATTACTAATCAGTTTAAAGATGAGTTTAAATCAACCTTGTTAAATAGTGTGGTTAATATTTTAGTCATTGTTGCAGGGGTGTTGTTTTTACTATTAATGGTATGGGTTGCTTATATAATTCATCCATTGAATCAAATACGAAGTTACATCGATAAGATAAGAAACAAAGAGGAAGCATTATTGAAAGTAGATCGCCAAGATGAAATTGGGGAACTAGCGCAAGCACTTGTGGAGATGAACGAGGAAATTGAGCGTTATAACAAGCAAAAAGATGAGCTTATCCATAACATATCGCATGATTTAAAAACGCCGATTGCGACAATTCGTTCTTACTCTGAAAGTATAAAAGATGGAATTTATCCTTATGAAACTTTATCAAAAAGTGTTGATGTAATCATTGAACATGCGAATCGTTTAGAAAAGAAAGTTCAAAGTTTATTGTTGATGAATCGGGTTGGCTTTTTAGCTTCAACTCAACATGAAGATACCGTTGCACCAATGAAGCAAGTAATAGAAAAAGCAATTTTATCACTTAAAGTGATACGCCCTGAGATAAAAATTGAAACAAAGGTTGAGGACGTTGAGTTTGTTGGTTTAGAGGAATCATGGCGAGTTGTTATTGAAAATTTATTAGACAATGCGATACGATATGCAAAATCAACTGTCGAAGTTACATGTGATCAACATACATGCACCGTCTACAACGATGGTTCTCATATATCTCAAGACTCATTATCATCCATCTTTGATGCCTATCAAAAAGGAGATGATGGTCAATTTGGGTTAGGATTAGCAATCGTAAAAAAAGTGGCTACCAGTTATGGTTACCACGTGTATGGTCAAAATGTTGCGGATGGTGTGATGTTTGTGATTGAACTAGATCAAATTGATAAAAATGGTAAAAAAATAAAGGGCAAGTGATTAAACGTTGCCCTTTTTACTTTATTTAGTTGTTTTATCAGCGACTGGTGAGTCTTCTAGCAATGCTTTTGCAGAAGCTAGCATTCCTGATAAATCTTGGATTTGAGAAGGAATAATAATTTTTGTAGCTTGTCCATCTGCGACTTTCGCAAATGTATCAAACCCTCTAAGTGTTAGATACGCTTGATCAGGACCAGCTTCTTTTAATAAGCGAACCCCTTCTGCTTGGGCGCGATAAACACGTTCGATCGCTTGAGATTCACCTTCTGCTTCACGAATGTATGCTTCTTTTTTCGCATCTGCACGAAGGATAACAGATTCTTTTTCCCCTTCTGCAATAAGAATGGCTGAGCGTTTTTCCCCTTCAGCTTTTAAGATTGCAGAACGACGTTCACGTTCAGCACGCATTTGTTTTTCCATGGCTTCTTGAATGTCACGTGGAGGATTAATGTTCTTAACTTCCACACGATTAACTTTAATGCCCCATGCGTCTGTTGCTTCATCTAAAATAGAACGCATTTTTGAGTTAATAATTTCTCGTGATGTTAACGATTCATCAAGTTCAAGTTCACCAATAATGTTACGTAGAGTTGTTGCGGTTAAGTTTTCAATAGCACTTATTGGATTATGTACTCCATAAGTGTATAGTTTTGGGTCTGTGATTTGAAAATAAACAACAGTATCAATCATCATCGTAACGTTATCTTTAGTAATAACTGGTTGTGGAGGGAAGTCTTTAACATTTTCTTTTAAAGATACTCTTCCTTCAACGCGATCTAAGATAGGAACGATGAAATGTAATCCTTGATTCAATGTTCGATCATAAGCACCTAATCTCTCTACGACAACCGCAATAGATTGAGGGATGATTCGAATCGTGTATGTTAATACAAAGATGACAAGTATTAACAGTAAGACAATAAATATTAGTGTTCCAATTTGTTCTGGCATAATATGCTCCTTTCTTAGGTGATTTCCTCTACAATTAATTTTGCGCCTTCAATGGCAACTACTTTAACTTCAGTGCCGACGACTAGTGGTCGATTGTCTTTTTCAACTGCACTCCACACAACACCATACACATTTACTTCACCCCAGTGATTAGAAGTGATTGCTTTAGTAAGGTATGTACGTTGACCAACCATTCGATCTGCGTTGGTTGCGACAATATTTCCTCTAAAGTAGGTTGTTGCAATAGGTCGTATTGCTAATAATGCACCGATAGATACAGCCAAAAAGACGATGAGTTGCAAAATGAGTGGTCCGTTGAACAGTTGAACTAAATAAGCTAGCAATGCTCCTACAGAAAACCAAACTGAAATAAGGGTTCCTGATGTTACCACTTCAACAATCAATGCAACAATAAAAATTATAATCCAAATCCATTGTTCCATACTTTCTCTCCTATCCTAATGGCTGATTCAAGTCTACGATGAGCTGTTGTTCTTTGTTGCTATATTGTGCAAGAAACTTTTGCCCATCTAAGGTTTCATCAAGTAGACTAGCGATTTCATCGCATACCATCTTATTACTTATTCTACCATAACCTTTACCAATTGACACTCGATGCAAATGTTCCATTGGTACAAGTTTTAAATCGATTTCTCTTTTTGGGATTGGTTTGATTGCGATTTTTTTAGAATCACGATCTATTCCAATAGTTACATAGCGATAATCATTAAAATGAATAGACGCTGCTGTATTGAGTGTAATATTGTTTGGATAAATTCTCACAACGTTTGTGTGTGCGTTTCCTGTTACCCATTCATACATATGTATCACCTTCTTTGTCTTCATTATATTATATATCTTATATAATTGCAATATCTTATAAAACCGTTAGATGCAAAAATTAAAAAAACCTTTATAATATAGAGGACGGAGGCTTTTATGTTAGAAAAGAAGATTAAAAACCACTGTGTTAATTACGTTGATTCAAAAGGTGATAAACAAGCAATTGTGCTTTTACATGGATGGGGACAATCAAGTGAATTAATGGCTCCAATTTATGAACATTTTAAAAATGAATATCGAGTAATAAATATTGATTTACCTGGTTTTGGTTATAGCGATGAA
The DNA here is from genome assembly GCA_964479585.1 of uncultured Erysipelothrix sp. Classification (GTDB taxonomy): domain Bacteria; phylum Bacillota_I; class Bacilli_A; order Erysipelotrichales; family Erysipelotrichaceae; genus UBA6182. The sequence goes on along the minus strand of CAYZMP010000043.1, from coordinate 11,048 downwards.
TTAAAACAGACATGGGGTGTTAATGATTACACTCAGTTTTTACGTGCCTTTCTTATAGAATTAAAAATTGATAATCCGGTATTAATCGCACATTCTTTTGGGGCTAGAATTGCACTTATGTACGCGTCTAAGTATATGACAAAACAACTTGTGCTTACTGGAGCGGCGGGTCTTAAACCAAAAACATCCATCTCTACTAAAACTAAGATAATATCGTATAAAATGGCAAAGCAACTTGTTAAATTGCCTGGTATAAAAAAACATGAGGAGAAAATTAAAAGTTACTTTGGTAGTAGTGACTATAAAAACACTTCTGGATTTAAACGTTCATCCTTTGTGAAGATTGTAAATGAAGATTTAAGACATTTACTTCCAATGATCAAAGCTCCAACATTATTAATATGGGGCGATAAAGATGATGCGACACCACTTTGGATGGGCAAAGTTATGGAAAAAGAAATACCTGATGCTGGACTTGTTGTCTTTGAAGACGATGATCATTATGCATATTTTCATCAAGTGAAGCGTTTTAATAGTATTGTGCAAGTATTTTTAGATTCGTATGGTATTAAGGAGAATGATTAATGGCTTATATTGAACAACTTATTCCATATGCTTATGCTGTTATGATAAGTATTGTTGTGTTTCCATTTATTAAACATACATTGCATATGTTTCAACAAAACCGTTATGAACTTGTACGTTTTTTCCCATGGATGAAACGATATATTGTGGAAAATAAATGGCGACATCTTTTTGTGTTTTTCCCTTTTGTGTTATACGGAGGTTTGTTTTTCATTGATAATGAAACCATTGTGTGGATAACAATGCTTGTGTATACATTTCTTTTAGGAGCTATCTTTTATAGTGTGGAACTAAAGAAAAAATACGTAAAACCACTGGTAATTACAGCACGTGTGACAAGACAAATCGCAACGTTTTATTTATTGTATTTCCTTATTTTCATTGGATTATTTTATATCGATTCGATGATAGGTTGGATTGTGTTATCGATGAGTGTACTACCACTAACATGGATTTTGGTTATTGTTGTGGCAATCATTACGGAACCATTAGAAAGTTTTGTAAAAAAAGGTTACATCTATTTAGCGAAAAGAAAATTAAAAAAGCAAAGCAACTTAATAAAGATTGGTATAACTGGCAGTTATGGTAAAACAACAACAAAACATATTGTTAATGATGTCTTATCAACAAACTTCTACTGTTTAATGACGCCAGCCTCTTACAACACACCGATGGGGATAACTATTTCAATCCGAAACATGTTGAAGCCTTTACATCAAGTGTTTATTTGTGAAATGGGTGCAGATAAAGTAAATGAGATTCAATATTTATCCAAATTAGTGAAACCACAATTTGGTGTGGTTACTGCTGTTGGGCCACAACACTTAAACACATTTAAGAAGATAGAAAACATTGTCATTGAAAAAATGAAACTCATTGAAAATTTACCTTTATCTGGTGTTGGTGTAATTAACTTAGACAATGAACATATTCGTAATTATCGAATAAAAAACAAGTGTTTAGTTCTGAGTGTTGGGATTGTATCGACAGATGTGGATTACAAAGCAAACAACATTGAGTACACTACTGAAGGAACAAGGTTTGAGGTATTAACTAAAGAAGGTGTGAGCATTCCTTTTAAAACTAAGTTACTAGGAGAACATAATGTACTAAATATTCTAGTTTCTATTGCACTTGCAAAACAGTTAGGGATTGCTTGGCAAGATATTCAAAATTCTGTAGCTTCATTAAGGCAAATTAAAAACAGGTTGGAAATCAAGCAAATGTTTGGGTATCGAGTTATAGACAATAGCTTTAATTCAAATCCAATCAGTGCTAACAATTCTTTAAAAGTGTTATCAATGATGCCTAATAAGCGATTCATTATTACACCGGGAATGATTGAGCTTGGAGATCAACAAAACTTCTACAATCATCAGTTTGGAAAGAACATGATTAATCATGCAGATGTAGTCATACTTATTGGAAAAAGACAAACTCAGCCCATTTACGAAGGGTTAAAAGAATCAGGGTATGACATGGAACATGTGCATGTGGTAGATTCCATGGTAAAAGCATTTGATGTTGTAAAATCAAGTGCAACTAGTGAAGATACAATCTTAATTGAGAACGACTTACCAGACGCTTTTATTCATTAGAGCGCTGGTTTTTTTGTTTCAATGTTTTTGTTTATAAGTTATAATGTTTAGGAAAGAAGGGATTTTCATGCATTGGGAACAGTATGCAATGAAAGTGTTGAGCATTTGTAAGATTGGTTTAAAATTCAGCAAAGATCCTTATGCCATAGAAAATTACAAAGAGCTTCAAGAACTGAGTAAAAATATGCTTAATACCTTACATGTTTATCCAATCAAGGATAATTTTTATGAGCGTGATATTTATCCAACGCCAAACTTATCGGTGCGTGTCATTATCTTTAATGAGAAAAAACAACTGTTAATGGTAAAAGAAGCAATGGATGGTAAATGGGCGGTCCCTGGTGGTTGGGTTGATGTGTTTAATTCAGCATCACAAGCAGCGATAAGTGAGGTTGAGCAAGAGACAGGTCTAAAAATAAAAGTTGATCGTTTGCTTGCAATAATGCAACGAGAACGATACAAAGACTATCCGACTCTTGTTTCTGAAGTCGTTCACTATTTTAGCGCTTCTGTCATTGATGGTGTACTTACAACTTCTCACGAAACAAGCGATGTTCAGTGGATTGATCTTGATAATTTACCTGAGTTAAGTAAAAAAACAACGAAAATAGAAATAGAAAGAGCAATCGATGTTGCATTATCAAATAAAGAGACATATTTTGATTAATCGATTAATAAGACAAGGAGACATACTATGAAATTAACCATTGGAGTCATGTTTGGTGGTGAATCCGTTGAGCATGAAATTAGTATTATTTCAGCAATTCAAGCAATGGAAGCCATCGATAAAGAACGATATGATGTTATTCCAATCTATATAAGTAAGGAAAAACACCTCTATAGTGGAGAACAACTAAAAAACTTGAATGCATACAAAGATTTAGAGAAAGTTAAAAAAACAGCAACCTTAATTACTCTTACAAGAATTTCAAATAAAGTGGTCGTTAAAGCACTTAAAAAAGGTGTCTTCTTTAAAAGTAAGAACATTGATTTAATGATTCCTATTGTTCATGGAAGCAACACTGAAGATGGTACGATTGCCGGGTATTTGCAAACATTAGGAGTTCCTTTTGTGGGTAGTGATGTTATTGCAAGCGGTGTTGGCCAAGATAAGATATTCTTTAAACATGTGTTAGAAAACTCTGGTTTACCAATTGTTCCATGGTTTTGGTTTTATGGAAAAAACTACGAGTTAAACAAAGAAAATATTTTGATTAAAGCCAAAGACTTAGGATTTCCTGTGGTTGTTAAACCAGCAACCCTTGGCTCTTCGATTGGAATTGTCATTGCTCATAATGCACAAGAGTTTGATGATGCCGTATTGTCAGCAATGATGTACGATAAAAAAATACTAGTGGAGAAGAAGGTTGATGATTTACTAGAAATCAATTGTTCTACGTTGCATCAAAAGGGAGAATATAAAGCTTCGGTGTGCGAAGAAGTTATGAAAACAGACGAAATATTGTCCTATCAAGATAAATACGAAGGGTCATCTAAATCAAAAGGGATGGCATCCACTTCTCGAGTCATACCTGCAAATATTTCCCAGGAAATGAATGCAGAAATTCAAAAACTAGCATTACAAACAAGTGAAATCATCGGTGTTTCTGGGGTAGTTCGAATTGACTTTTTAGTCGATAAACAAACCGATAAAGTATACATTAATGAAATCAATACAATCCCAGGGTCATTGTCGTTTTATTTATGGAAAGAAGATAAAATTGCTTTTGATCAATTGATGGATATATTGATTGAATCAGCAATCGCTAATTTAAGAGAAAGAGAGCGTATGATTTTCTCATACGAGAGTAACTTGTTAGCTAACTTTAAAAAGGGTGGAACAAAATAAAAAGTTAAGGAGTACTATGGTTTCAATCTTTGATATTACACTAGAACAGTTTAGACAACTGATTCAAACAAAAGATGTCAAGCAGCTACGCTATTTAGCGGATGAAATGCAACCGGTTGATTTTGCGGAGCTTTTAGAGCAGGTTGAAATTAGTGAATCAGTCTTTATATTTAAGACGATACCAAAAGATCGGACTTCCGTTATCTTTTCGTATTTAAGTTTGGATAAACAAGAAAACCTTATTGAAGCACTAAGTGGTCCTCAAATTAAAGATATATTAGAACATGCACAATTTGATGATGTTGTTGACTTTTTAGAAGAAATGCCTGATGACATCGTAAAAAAAGTGTTGAAAAACGCTTCTTTACAACAACGTAATGAGATTAATATTTTACTTAGCTATAAACCCGATAGTGCTGGGTCTTTGCTTACTACTGAATATGTGGAATTACTAGAAGAAGATAGCGTTGAACAAGCGATGATTAAAGTGCGCGAGCAAGGAAAGACTGCGGCTTCTATTAACACATGTTTTGTGATAAACACAAGCAATCGTTTGCTTGGCACTGTAACTTTGCAAGAAATAATGGTGTCCAATGAAGATGTTTTAATTTCACAGCTTATGGAAACAGATGTCATTTCGGTTAACACAAAAGATGATAAAGAAGATGTGGTTAAGGCGTTTATTAAGTATGACTTATCAACTATTCCAGTAGTGAATGATCAATATAACTTAGTTGGTATTATTACGATTGATGATGCGCTTGATGTTTTAGAAGATGAAGCAACCGAGGATATTTTAAGGATGGCATCGATTGTACCTACTGAAGGCTCTTATTTAGAGACTCCGGTGTTTGAGATCTTTAAAAGTAGAATACCATGGTTGTTGGTGCTTATGATAAGTGCAACTTTTACGGGATACATCATTTCTAACAACGACCATGTGTTGTTGTTGTTGCCATCATTGTATAGTTTTATTCCCATGTTGATGGATACAGCAGGAAATGCGGGTTCTCAAGCAAGTGCAATGGTTATTCGTGGAATTGTTGTCGATAATTTAAGTATTAAGGATTACTTTAAAGTCATGTTTAAAGAAATGAGAACAGCATTAATTACAGGAGCAATACTATTTGTAGTTAATAGTTTACGAATTATTATTTTTATGCCTAATGTTGCTGTAGGAGTCGCTATTTTAGTGTCACTAACGATTTACTTAACAATAATAATGGCAAATCTTATGGGTGGTTCTTTGCCTTTATTAGCGCTAGTTTTTAAAATTGACCCAGCTTCTATGAGTGGTCCAGTTGTAACGACACTGGTCGATGCATTAGCGTTAATTGTTTATTTTTCAATTGCCATGACATACATTCAATTATAAAGGAGGTTTCGCAATGACAATGATTGATATCGATCAAATCAGTGTAGCAGTATTAAAAGAGTTAATTGCTGAGAGAAACGTTAAAACATTGCGTTATCTTTTTGATGAACTGAATATTATTGATTTGACTGAAATGGTGTCTCAATTGGAAAATGAAGAAATATTGTTTTTATTTAAAACATTAAAACGAGAAATTAGTGCTGAAATATTCACTTATTTGCCATATGAAGATAAAGAGAATGTTATTCAATCGTTTACTTCAGGCGAAATTACTTCGATGTTGGATAATTTGTATTCTGATGATATTGTTGATTTTTTAGAAGAGATGCCAGCCAATGTGGTTCGTCATGTTTTACTAGCAGCCACAAAAGAACAAAGAGATGAAATTAATCTATTGCTTTCTTATCCAGAGAATTCTGCAGGGTCGTTAATGTCTTTAGCCTTTGTGGAACTTGAAGCATCAGACACCATTAAAAAAGCGTTAAAAAAGGTTAAAAACCAAGGTAAAAAAGCTGAAACCATTAGTGTTTGCTTTATTATTGATGATCATAGAAAATTAGTTGGGACAATTTCATTACGTGCAATGTTGTTTGCTAAAGATGATGAGATCATTTCAGATTTAATGGACATTGATATGGTTTATGTGGAAACACATGATGATCAAGAAGAAGTCGCGAAAGTGTTTGCTCGTTATGATATGTCTGTAATTCCTGTGGTGAATGATGAGCTTAGGTTAATTGGTATCGTAACAGTGGATGATATTATTGATATCGTACAAGAAGAGGTAACAGAAGATATTCAAAAAATGGCTGCTATTTTGCCAGTAGAAGGATCATATTTAGATAGTAGTGTGTTTAAAATTTCAAAGAGTAGAATTGCTTGGTTATTAGTGCTCATGATATCTGCCACATTAACAGGAAATATTATCGCTGGATTTGAAGACCGCTTATCAGCAATACCTGCTTTAGCGTATTTTATTCCAATGATTATGAGTGCTGGTGGTAATGCAGGATCACAAGCAAGTTCGATGGTTATACGTGGGATAGCAATTGATGAGTTAAGTGTAAAAGATTATTGGAGAGTAATGATTAAAGAACTAGAGGTTGCATTTTTAACAGGTGCAGTATTGTTTATTGCAAATTTAGTTCGATTAGTAGTATTTATGCCATCCACTAATTTTAGAGTTGATTTGGTTGTATCTCTCACGTTGTTTTTGACAATAGTTACTGCAAAACTTGTTGGAGGATTGCTTCCACTTATTGCGAAGTCATTTAAGCAAGATCCAGCTGCAATGGCAGCACCTGTGATTACGACGATTGTAGATGCGGCAGCTTTACTGATTTATTTTGGCTTAGCATTTGCACTGTTACAAATATTATGATTTGATATAATAGTATAAAGAAGGAGAGATAATTATGAGTACACCACATAACAATGCAAAGAAAGGTGATATCGCCAAAACAGTATTAATGCCAGGAGATCCATTACGTGCAAAATTTATCGCTGATAACTTTTTAGAAGATGTTGTTTGTTTTAATGAAGTTCGTAATATGTTTGGATATACAGGAACATATAAAGGAAAGAAAGTATCAGTAATGGGATCTGGTATGGGAATGCCTAGTATTGGCATTTACTCATATGAACTATTTACACAATATGATGTTGAGAACATTATTCGTGTTGGTTCAGCTGGTGCGTATAGTGAAGATGTTGGCTTATTCGATGTTGTTTTAGCAAATAGTGCCTATAGTGAATCAAGTTATGCATTAACTGCATTTGGATATAAAGAAGACGAAATGCCACCTTCAAGTACATTAAATGAAAAATTAGTAAAGAGTGCAAAGGAACTAAATATCCCACTAAAACAAGCAAAAATTCATTCAAGTGATGTTTTTTACCGTGATAGTGGTGTGACATATCAAGACATTTATAACCAAACAAAATCAGTATGTGTTGAAATGGAGTCGTTTGCATTATTTGCAAATGCAAAAAAACTTAACAAACACGCAGCGTGTGTGGTTACGATTTCTGATTCACTTGTTACTCATCAAGCTACATCTGCATTAGAACGCCAAGAATCATTTACAAAAATGATGGAAATAGCACTAAATGCTGCAATAATGTAACATGAGTATTAAAAATAAACATATTTTGTTTGTAAAGAATTTCAACGATGATCAAGACAGTGAAAAAATATCATACGCTTTATCACAAACAAAAGTAGAGTTTGAGCTGTTACAATCATCTAAAGCAGTGGTTGTGTATGGCAGAAATGATGTAGTTTATATTGCAAAAACAGCATTAACACAAGCTGGTTATATTATAGAATAAAGATAAAGCATGCAATGAGTCGTTGCATGCTTTTTATAACTTTACAATGTGATACAGAAGAGTTTACAATAGATATGACAAGGCTGTCATTAAAAAGTGAGATAATCTTATGATACAAGTTTCAAACTGTACATTGCTATATCCTAGTAAAAAGGGAATTCAAGATGTATCTTTTCAGATTGATAAAGGGAAAATTTTCGGCTATCTAGGTCCTAATGGTGCAGGTAAAACAACAACAATTCGTGCATTAATGGGGTTTATGAAACCACAACAAGGGTGTTGTATGATTAATGGTATGGATTGTTGGTCTAAACGTCATGTTATTCAAAAAGATGTAGGATACTTACCAGGAGAGATTGCATTTTTTGATGATATGACAGGTATCGAATTTTTAAAGTTTCAATTACAGCTTAAAAACATTCATGATGAAACTATGATGAAAGACTTACTGGATTTATTTGAGCTTGATCCTAAAACAATGATAAGAAAAATGTCGAAAGGGATGAAGCAAAAAATTGGTATTGTTTGTGCTTTTATGAGTGATCCTGATGTTTTCATCTTGGATGAACCGACAAGTGGTTTAGATCCTTTAATGCAACAAGTAGTTTGGGAGTTATTGCTGAAAAAGAAACATGAAGGAAAAACAATTTTGATGTCTTCACACAGTTTTGATGAAGTAGAGAAAACATGCGATGAGGTAGCGATGATCAAAGAAGGAAAAATTGCTGTTATAGAAGACATTGATGTATTAAAAAAACAACGCAGAAAAGTGTTTGAACTAACAGTGAAAGATCATATCGATATAAACAAAATGAAGACTTTGTTTGAACATGTAAAAGTGATTAATGATAAAACCTTTGAGGTTGAAGTCATTGGTGATTTTCGTCTGTTTTTTCAAAAAGTTAAAGAAATTGATTTGATTGATTTAGATGTTAAAACACAACGTCTTGAGCAAGTCTTTATGCAATATTATGGGAAGGATAACAATCATGAATATAACACTATTTAAAGCTTCTTTTAAAAGTAATTGGAAAGCATTATTGATATTTTCAATCATCATGGTTTTTTATTTCTCTATGATTATTGTGATGTATGATCCAATGACAACAGATTCAATGGCAGCACTAATCGAAATGCTTCCACAGCAACTTATCGATATGTTAGGTTTTACTTTACAAGTTCCTACATACACTGGTTTTGTGGCATCATATTTTTATGGATTTTTAATAATCTTATTCCCAACAATTTTAATTATAATGGTTACTTATCGAGTCATGGGCAGACTTATTGATCAAGGTTCCATGGCATATCTTTTATCAACACCAAACTCGAGAATCAGCATTGCACTAACCCAAGCAGTAAGCGTTGTTTTTATATTAACAGTCCTTATTGTTGTTGTTACTAGTTCTGGTATTATCTTCTCAGAGATATTTTATAGTTCTCAACTTGAAATAGGGAAATATATCTTTATTAATGTGGGTGCTATTGCATATTTTTTTGCTGTTAGTAGCTTGAGTTTCTTTGCTAATGTCTTCTTTAATGAAGCAAAAAATGCTTTGTCGGTTGCTTCTGCATTTCCAGTTGGTTTCTTTCTTATTCAAATGGTTGCACAACTAGGAGAGCAGTTATACTTTATGAGATACTTTACAATATTAACTCTTTATCAACCAAATGACATTCTTCAAGATAATTATCAGTGGTGGCCATTAATGGTGTTGTTTGTAATTGGAGTAGTAGGTTATGGAGCTTCAATTGTTGTATTTAATAAAAGAAACCTAAGTATTTAAGCTTGAAGTATAACTTTATGGTAGCTACTTAAGTGATGTGTTTGTTTACTTTAGTTTTGCTAAATAAGTGGAGATTTTTATAGGGTAATACAATCACATAAATGGAAGTTGAAATGAAAGAAAAAAGTGTCAAAATCTACTTGCACAAAATTTTAAGCTATGGTAGTATAAATAAGCGCTATAGTTTACAGCGAGAGGGTTGGAGATGTACTCAAGAGGCTGAAGAGGTGCCCCTGCTAAGGGTATAGGTCGGGAAACTGGCGCGTGGGTTCAAATCCCACCATCTCCGCCATTAATATACATATAAACTGGTCCAGTGGTGTAGTGGTTAACATGCCTCCCTGTCACGGAGGAGATCGCGGGTTCGATCCCCGTCTGGACCGCCATTTCTATGCAGGTGTAGTTCAATGGTAGAACACGACCTTGCCAAGGTTGATACGGGGGTTCGATTCCCCTCACCTGCTCCATTTATTGCACAACTTTTGATAGTTGTTTTTTTTATGACAATCGTTGTAATTCAAGATGTAGTATGATATAAATAACCTGCACAGAAAGAGACACAATTATGAATCTTCAAATATTAAATCAAGCTAAATTAAAAAAATACAACACATTGCGATTAGAAGCAATTGCACATACATGTTATGTTCCGCTTACCCTTGAAGGGGTAAACGAAGCGATTTTGCAAAGCAGAGATAAAAAAAGAGTACTTTTAGGTAATGGTTCTAATGTGCTTTTTACTAAAGATTATTATGATCAAGAGTATGCATTTATTGTGACGAACCGATTGGATGAAATAGAAGTTGTCAATGATGAGATTGTTGTGCAAGCTGGAGTTACACTTCATGATCTAGCTTGGTTTGCTATGGATCATCAAATTGGTGGTTATGAGTTTTGTGAAGATATTCCAGGAACTGTTGGTGGAGCACTAATAATGAATGCTGGGCAATGGGAGTATACCATTGGCCAATATGTTCGTTGGGTAAAAGTGTATAACTTAGATAGTGAAAAGTTTCAAATGATTATTCCTGATGAAGATTTCTTTAGGTATCGCTATTCACAGTTTAACGAAATGAACTGTATTATATTAGAAGCTGGTTTAAATATTCAAGCTGGTGATTACAATGATATATTTAATCGTATGATGGATTTTAAAAAAGAACGATACATGAAACAACCAAGAAATTATCCAAATGCTGGAAGTGTGTTTAAACGTCCTTACAAAGATGGCGAAAGTTTGTTTGTATGGAAACTATTTGATGAAGTAAAACTGCGTGGCCATCAAGTGGGTGGAGCAATGATTTCAATCAAGCATCCTGGCTTTATTGTGAATGTTGATCATGCAACACCTCAAGATTGCGTAAATTTAATTAATGAAGCAAAAAAAAGAGTAAGCAAACACTTTGATGTAGAGTTAGAGTTAGAGTGGCGAGTCATTGAATAACAACCCAATATCGGGTTGTTTTTCTTGTTGTTGTTACTAAAACCCCCAGATAGTCTGGGGGTTCGATAGAGCTTTAGCG
>CAYZMP010000042.1:0-15557 GCA_964479585.1 uncultured Erysipelothrix sp. | reverse complement strand
TGTTTTCTTCATAAACATTAAAAAAGACTGTCGACTTTATTTGTCAACAGTCTGACAGGATGACTCCTGTTAAAATCGTTTTCGAGGTTTTGGACAATGCTGACAAACAAGATGAACTAACTCGTTTTTATAAAAACCATCACTAATAGAAATATAAGGTTCTCTATTTAAAATATCACTTAGTGCTTCTTCAAATAAGTTACCAAAGACAATCTTTTGACCATTTGCATGATTACAAGGGATAACATTACCATTTCCCATTATACCTAACATGGTCACTGATCCATAACATCGTCCTATTTTCTTTTGTGATAACTCTTCACCATTATCTATTGTTTCGCAACAACGAATCATAACGTGATCATCGACGCTAACTTGAAATCCTTTTTGCCATAATTTATTGTTTAAATCTAAACCTAACGCACTTATAAATGACAATGTGTTTTCATTGTAGTGTTGTGGTTCTTTAGAAGGTAAGTCAACTAATACTTGAATGTTATTACTACTTAAATGCCTTATCGCATCCAACAATAAATCAATGTTCTTTTTTTCTTTTAAGCAACCTTTCTCTTCTAAGGATGCCACACATAAGCTAACCATCGATATCGCGTTATTGGATATATTATCTTCAACATGATCAATAAACTTCATCGAAGAAATACGTACATCAAAACGAAATCCCAATTCTGCCGCAAGATCAAAAATATAGTTAATATCAGGATGATCATTTACATCATGATACAAAGCAAAACTAAGATGATCACTAAAGCCACGAGCTTGAGACAATGTCTCTTTGATTTGCTCTTTACTCATAAAAAAGAGTTCACGATGTTGTGAATGATTTTCGTTAAATTCGGTTGTATTTTGAACATCAATATAGATTGTTTTAAATTGCACAAGTATCACCGAACTCATTATATTATTTTTTTCACAAAGTAGCAAGGTTTATCGTAATATTCGTGATAAAAAAGCTTTTGTACGATCGTTTTTAGGATTGGTGAAGATATTAGAAGGAGTATCCATCTCACATACTACACCTTGATCCATAAATATTACTCGATCAGCAACTTCTTTTGCAAAACTCATTTCATGAGTTACAACTAGCATTGTTAATCCTTCTAAGGCTAATTGCTTAATGACATCCAATACTTCACCAACCATTTCTGGATCTAATGCACTTGTTGGTTCATCAAGTAATAATACTTTAGGATTCATACACAATGCCCGTGCAATCGCTACACGCTGTTTTTGTCCTCCAGATAAGGTCTTTACTGATTGATTGATAAAATCCCCCATACCGACCTTTTTTAAGTTTTCTAAAGCTATTTGTTTTGCTTGCTCTTTTGAACGTTTTAATACCTTTTCTTGACCAATTGTGCAATTGGAAATTACTGATAAATGATTAAATAGGTTAAACTGTTGAAAAATCATACCTACTTTTGTTCGATATTTGTTTATATCAAATTTAGAGTCTGTAATTTCTTCACCATCCACAATAATTTGACCACCATCAGGTATTTCAAGCATGTTTACACAACGTAAGAGAGTACTCTTTCCACTACCACTAGCACCAATTAAACAAACTACTTCCTTTTCAGCAACATCTAAGTTTATATCTGAAAGCACAATATTAGTATCAAATGCTTTATTTAAATGACGAATTGTAATCATGATGTGCCTCCTTTTCTAAATACTTTAAATGCTCCTGAAAAACTTGAACTTGCGCCAACCATGCCAGAAGGTGTATCCATTTTCTTTTCAATGACACGTAAGATACTAGTAACTGTAAGCGTTAAGAACAAGTAAATTATCGCTGTCACAAAAAATGTGTCGGTAAAACGATAAATGTTTCCTGCAATCGCAAAGGATTGGAAAAACAATTCTGTAACACCGATAACATTTAACACACTAGTGTCTTTAATGTTAACGACAAACTCATTACCAATGGCAGGAAAGGAGTTTTTTATTGCTTGGGGTAAAATAACAGTAATCATCGCCACAGAATGCTTCATACCAATGGATCGTGCTGCTTCATATTGTCCATCATCGAGGGATTGAATACCTGCTCGAATTATTTCCGCCATATAGGCACCTGTGTTTACTGATACAATGACAATCGCGGCGTGAAAAGGAGACCACCCTAAAGTTGGTCGTAAACCATAATACAAAAACACCGCTTGTACCATCATGGGTGTACCACGAAACACTTCAATGTATACATTCGCTATTGTTTTTAATCCGTATTTAATTAACTTTACAAAAAATACATCTTGTTTTAATACTCGTAAGTTTTTTAATGTCGCAAACAACAGTCCAATAAACAATCCAATTATCGTTGCAGTTAACGATATCATTAAGGTGTTTCGAACACCAAAAATAAACATTGGAGTATAGCGCTGAAAAATGTATAAGGCCCCACCGAGTAAATCGGTGGGGATATTTCCTATACTAAACACGTTTATTCACCTTCAGGTTGGCGCGCAAGTGCTGCTTCCATCCATTGAGTTCTTGTTTCTTGTGAGATAGTCGCTAAAATTTCGTTAATAGAATTTAGAAGTTCAGTATCACTTTTACGTACAGCAACAGATACAGTAGTATCTTCAAAATTAGTTTCAAACCCTTGATTATCCGCAAAGTTTACAATTGCTAACTGTGGATTACTTGCGACAATACTAATCGCAACAGGACGCTCAGATACCATAGCATCAGCTTCTAAAGAAACTACAGAGTTAGCAAGCAAGGGGAATGAAGCAAGTGGAGTTTGGTGAATAACACCATCAATTTGATCAATTAGATCATCATGGAACGTACCACGTTGTGCCACTACTTTTGCCCCTGCAAAATCAGTTAAAGATGTAGCGTTAACATAATCTGAATCATTACGTACAATTAGTACCATATCGGATGCATAATATGGATCAGAGAAAGATACAACTTGGCGTCTTTCTTCAGTATCCGTCATTCCTGCAACAATCATGTCAATTTCATTAGAGTTTAATGCTGGTTCTAAACCTTCCCATGAAATTTGTTTGACGATAAGTTCTAATCCTAAACCATCCGCAATCGCATCAGCAATCGCAATGTCATAACCATCACAATAGGTTATGTTGCTGTCGATGGCATAAGCAGTGTCGCTTTCTTCAATTTGCGACCAGTTAAATGGTGCATAATCACATTCTAATCCGACTGTGATTGTCGTGGCTTCTTCGCCGTTGGTGTTGTTGCTGCTGGTGCAGCCTGCTAATGCTAATAGTGCAAGAGCAGAAATAGTTAATAATCTTTTCATAAGATCCTCCCTTTAAAATGACAAAAGATCGTGGCTACCACGACCTTAAATAACTTTCAAGGGTTGTAGCGCCTCTTCTTACGAAGGAGTGTTACTAGTATTTCTAGTAACCCCACTATGGTTTTTTGCCAAAAACCAACGTTCGGCGGTGGTTACCTTTCCATGTGTTCATCGCTTGCCAGCTCCGACATGTACTCATCTGCACCGCTACCTCTAATCTTTTGTTTTCTGTTACAGATTACCTTAGTTGTAAAGGCATGTCAAGTGTTTTCACTTTTGTTTTCACTTTTTTTCACCTTTTGCTTTGATTTAAAGCTCCTTTTATACTTCTTCAAACAAAGAAACATTCACCCTTTAACAATGATAGGGAAGAAGTGTCTTAATTTTTTATATGACAATGTAGAAATTGTAAATGCATTAATTAAAGTAAGGTTAAACACTACTTCAAAAAAAAGATGCGCTTTTGCACATCTTTTCTTTTATGGTCTTTTAGAGTTTGATGATCCTTTATTGTTGTTTTCATTTGACTTGTCTAATGGATCATTGCTATTTGGTTTTGAATCATCAATATTGTTTTGAGAAGCATTGTCATTGTCTTGACGTTTATCAGAATCATCTTCTAGATTGTTTTTATTGTCATTATTTGGTACATCAGTAGGTTGATTGGATTGATTTTGTTCACGTTTTGTAATGATTATACCTGCTTTGTTCATTTTTTCTAAAGCATTTTCATTCTTCACATATTCATTTACTTGAAGCATTTCACCATCAACATCCACCATCCCATGAATAACATACATTCCAAGAGGAATCTCTTTATCCTGTGCTTCCATTTTTTCTCGGATTGTTGCTTTTACAAAAACAACGTTTGTCTTTGGATCAACTTCTGAACTTGCTTGTATTTTTGAGCGGATTTTATAACCAATGGATTCAACGTTTTCCATATTATCTTTTTCATCTTCATCGATTAAAACAGATGTAATAGTCACAAAATCATCCACATCATCATCGGCATTAATGAATCCTTTTTCTGTTGCAAGCACAATTAATTGCTCCACAACTTCTTCTACTTTTTGGTTTAAATAAATATCTAATTCAAAAGTTTCTGCATCTTCATTCAATGCTTTGATTTCAACGACAAAACCATCTTCATCGACAGCAATTTCAAATTGAGGATTGATTTCAAGTTGAAAGTAAGCAATTGCATTTGTTGTATTGACAATATTTTTTTGAGTTGGAGCATTCACTAACGATCCAAAAAATATAGTCAGAAGTAGAGATGTTAGTACAGTAGCTGGAATTAAAAAGCGTTTTAATAATGATTTTTCAGGTTTTATATTCAATGATTGATACATATCTTGTGCATTTAGTGCATGTTTCTTTACACTTTTTTCAAGTTGATTCATAAAAAGTCCTCCTTTTTCATTATCTAAGAGAACTTTTTTGTTTAAATAGTTTTATTTATTTAGTATTTTCTTTAATTGTTGAAGACTTCGATAATATATTGTCTTAATCGTATTTTCATTAATCGAGAGTTTTTCAGCAATCTCTTTAAATGTCATATCGTAGCGAAACTTACCAATGATGATTTTTCTTTCAAGAGGATTAAGTTGATTTACTGTTTGCCATAATCTTATTGATTCAAATTTTTCGAACACTTCTAACTCCACATCATCGGGTGCAACAATGTTATCAATCTGAGCATCCATTAATTCTGATTGTGTAACTTTAAACTGTTTGTCTTTGTAGAAGGAAATTAATTGATGGTGAGCCATCTGTTTTAAATAAGCAATCACATGATCAACTTTTTTGTTTTTTTTAAATACGTGTTGATAATAATCTAAATAGACATCACTGACTATATCCTGAGCATCTTCTACATTGTTCACACGAAAATAAACATATTTACTAAGTTCATCAAAAGTAGCAAAATAGATGTTTTTAAAGTCATCTTCATCCTTTTTCATAATCTAGAAACCTCATATGTAATGTCAATGTGATTATATCACATGACATTATGAATAAATGATACTAGAACTACGAATAGAACTAAATTATTATAATTTTTTATGTCAAACTATTTTAGATGATGTTGTGGTTTCCATAAATCCACTTGTTCATTGTTATATAAGCTCTTTAATAAGTTTGCCTTTGCACTTGGATGATGGTGAATTATTTGTGCTATTAATTTCTTCATTTCACTACGTTGAGTATTATTGTTGTTTGGACATGTTGAAGCGACAACTGGCCATTTGTATTGTTGTTGATAGTTTTCAATCAAATCTTTATATACATACACAAGTGGCCTAACAAAAACCATGTTTTGATTAGAAAGAAGCATCCTTGGTTGAAAAGTAGCTAGCTTAGCGCCATATACCATGTTTAAAAACAACGTTTCAATCGCATCATCTCCATGATGAGCAAATGCAACTTTGTTGTAATTGAGCGCTTTGCAATGTTGTATCATAATTCCTTTTTTCAATCGTGAACAAATTGAACAAGAGTACTTGTTGTTGTTTTGTGGATGTAGCTTTAATATATTAGCTATATCAGTATCAATAATATGCAAAGGGTATCCTTTTTTTTGACACCAAATCATTGCTTGAGTAATATCCATGTCATCGAATTTCATGTCCATGTAAAATAAATCAAAGTCAAAAGAAAAGGGGACTATTTGCTTAAGGATATGCAATCCTTCTACAAGTGCAAAGGAGTCCACGCCACCTGAAAATCCAACTGCAATTTTATCATCCTTTTCGATAAGGTTATAATGCTTGTTTGCTTTTATAATTGCTTTTTTTAACTCATTCATGCTTGTTCCTTTTTCTTTCATATTATAGCATGATTTGCTATAATGTTTAGGGCATGGTGAAATTATGGACATAGTCGTAGCAATCAACAAACCAGAAGGATGGACATCATTTGATGTTGTTAAAAAACTTTCTAGGACATACAAAGTAAAGGCTGGTCATAGTGGTACTTTAGATCCAATGGCAACGGGAGTTTTGCTTGTTGCGTTTAATAAGGCAACGAAACTATTACCGTATTTGATGGCAAGTCATAAAACATACGAAGCAACAATGCAGCTTGGTATAAGTACCGATAGTAAAGATATTACTGGTAACATCCTTGATGAAAAACCAGTACAAGCTTTTACAAAGAAACAGGTTGAAGAAGCACTACGCGTCTGTGTTGGAAAACAACAACAAACCGTTCCTAAAGTATCTGCGATTAAAGTAGATGGTAAACGATTGTACAAACACTCTGATGATGTAGAACTACCCGTTCGTGAGATTGAAATTTTCAATCTCAAACTGCTCGATATGAGTGAAACAACCATTACCTATCAAGCACAAGTATCAAAAGGAACGTATATTCGCGTTTTAAGTGAAAGTATTGCTAAGCAATTAGATTTGATTGCAACCACATCAAAACTTACTCGAACACACAATAGCAATGTTACTTTAGAACAAACACAAACTTTAGAAGAAGCATTGCAACAAGTAAAGGCGTTAGATACAAGACAGCTGCTTAGTAATTATCGTGTTATTGATATTGAAGATCCAACCTTTATTTATCATGGTAAAACAACGAACATAGAATGTGAAGAAGATCGAGTGTGCTTCTTTTACAACAATCAACCAATGGCGATGTATATTCGCAAAGAAGGCACTATATTTAAAAGCGAAAGAGGACTATTTTAATGAAACAAGTCGTACTCTCTTTACATAAGAAAGATAAAATAAAAGAACCCATTGTAGCATGCATTGGGTATTTTGATGGTTTCCATATCGGACATATGGGTTTAATCGATAAAGTAAAAGAACATGCTATGATCGATCAAGCAAAAACTGCAATGATTAGTTTTCATCCTGATCCTTGGGTTGTTTTAAAGAAGCAACAACATGTTACTCATTTAACAACATTAGCCGATCGCGTCAAACTTGCAGAAGCTGCAGGTATTGATTATTGGATTGTTATTCAGTTTAGCAAAGAACTTTCAGAGTTAACACCACAACAGTTTGTGGATGAAATGTTATGTCAATTACCACTAACAACATTAGTTATTGGATTTGATTATCGATTTGGTCACAAAGGTGAAGGCGATGCACAATTTTTATTAGATAACTACTCTTGTTTTAAAACGGTTGTGGTTGAACAAATAAGTGACAGCAGCAACAAAATTTCCACTACGCGTATTAGTGTTGCCATTGAAAATGGTGATGTCGATGAAGCGATGCGTTTACTTGGTCGCCCTTATAAAGTAAGTGGTATCGTCGTACATGGTAAGAAAAAGGGTAGAGAAATTGGTTTTCCTACTGCTAATGTCGATTTTTCATTGGAATACATCATTCCTAAAACAGGTGTTTATGTTGGGAAAGTTCAAATAAAAGGCAAAGAGTATGAAGCAATGATTAATGTCGGTCATAATCCAACATTTAATGTTAAAAATGATTTATCGATTGAAGCCTACATCCTTGATTTTAATGAAGAAATTTATGATCAACAGATTTCTGTGTTGTTTTATAAACGAATTCGTGATGAAGTTAAATTTGATTCTGTTCAGCAATTAATTGATCAAATGAACGAAGATTATTTTTATACTCGTGACTTTTTTAAATATTATAACAATGAAAATTAAATAAACTACTTGCAAAACTTTACAATCTGTGTATAATTGTTTTCATCAGCTTTGATAAAGAGTAGTAACACATGACTCACTATATAGCGACTTGGGGTTTGGTGAAAGACAAGAAGTAGAGAATGTGTGAACGTGCTTTGGAGCTAAATGGTCGAAAATTGAGGCTATTTCGCGATCAGCGTTAACGATGAGTGTCAATCAATGATGATTGAAAGTAAGGTGGTACCGCGTTATTCACGTCCTTTTTTGAGGGCGTTTTTTTGTTTTAGGAGGCAAAGACATGAATATTGATTTTTCCACAATCGTTCCATACATTCCATATATATTTCAAGGTATCTTTGTAACATTGCAAATTGCTAGTGTGGGTGCTTTATTTGGAACTATATTAGGTTTAGGGTTAAGTTTTATTACAAGCAAAGAAAATATTTTCTCGAAGATTTTTAGATTCATTATTGACTTCTTTCGAGGAACACCACTTCTTTTTCAGTTAGCGCTGTTTCATTATGGTATTAGTCAAATAGTAAGTGGTTTTGTACCAAATGTACTAACATCGGCCTTTATTATCTTTTCGTTAAACTCCGCTGCGTATTTATCTGAAGTGTTACGAGCAGGTATCCAATCGATTGATAAGGGACAAATTGAGGCGGCTGTTAGTTTGGGTGTTTCTAAAAAAGATATAGCACTGTTTATTGTAATTCCAATAGCCTTAAAAAATGTACTACCAGCTATTATTAATGAGTTTATCACGCTAACAAAAGAAACATCGATTGCTTCTTTTATTGGAGTTAGTGAACTAATGCGACGATATGAAATTGTCTCTGGAACACTATTTAGAACATTTGAGCCACTTTTATTAATAGGTTTAGTTTATTATTTGATGAACAAAGTATTATCCTTAGCAGGAAAATACTTAGAAGGGAAGCTTAGTTATGATCACCGTTAATCATGTGTATAAATCATTTGATCAATTATCCGTATTAGAAGACATTAATGTTACCTTCAAAGACCACAAAACATACGCCATCATCGGTTCTAGTGGAAGTGGTAAAAGTACACTACTTAGAATGCTTAATGGTTTAGAAGTGCCTACAAAAGGAACCATCGATATTGATGGGGTAGACATTGTAAAACATCATAAGCAGTTAGAAAAACTACGACCAGAAATTGGAATGGTGTTTCAATCGTTTAATTTATTCGAACATAAAACAGCACTAGAAA
This sequence comes from uncultured Erysipelothrix sp., assembly GCA_964479585.1. Taxonomy (GTDB): domain Bacteria; phylum Bacillota_I; class Bacilli_A; order Erysipelotrichales; family Erysipelotrichaceae; genus UBA6182. The sequence goes on along the minus strand of CAYZMP010000042.1, from coordinate 6,411 downwards.
ACGTAATGTTTGCGTTAGTGAAAGTTAAAAAAATGAGTGAAAATCAAGCAAAAGAAATTGCCATTAGTAAACTAAAAGAAGTCGGTTGTGATCATCGACTTGATCATTATCCGCACACCTTATCCGGTGGTGAAAAACAAAGGGTAGCAATTGCACGTGCATTAGCGATGTCACCAAGCATCTTGTTGTTTGATGAACCTACAAGTGCACTAGATCCTGAAATGACAGTTGAAGTACTTAATGTTATTAAACAAGTTACGAAAAAGAAATTAACCTCTATATTAGTGACCCATGAAATGAACTTCGCTAAAGAAGTCGCTGATGTCATTGTGTACATGGATAAAGGACAGATTATCGAAGTTGCGGATACAACTACATTCTTTACAAACACGCAAAGTGAGCGTGCTATACAGTTTTTAAACAATATGTTATAGGAGAAAAAACATGAAAAAACTTACATTATTATTACTTACTCTCATCGTATTATCCGGTTGTTCTTCAAACAAAGAAAAACTTATCGTTTTAACAAGTTCAGGTTATTATCCATATGAAATGGTCGATGAATCTGGAAATCTTATAGGCTTTGATATCGAATTTGGAGAAGCATTGGCAGCACAATTGAATGTTGAAATCGAGTGGCAAGACATGGATTTTGATGGAATCATTGCCTCGCTAAACGCTGGTCGTGGTGATATGGCTCTTGCGGCTATTTCGCCAGATCCTGCTCGTAATGCTTTGTTTTCTCAATCATATTATGTAGGTGCAGAAGAAAGTCCGTTTTTTGTACTGACACTAAAAGACAGTGGCATTACAAATAGTGATGAACTTGCCAATAAAAGTGTTGGTGTTCAAATCGGAACGATTCAAGAACAAATGGTGAATCAATTAAAAGATCAACTAAACCTAACCATTGATCAACGTTCTAGTGTTTCTCAAATGGTTCTTGAAATTACGACTGGACGCCTTGACTTTGTTGTCATTGAAGGTCCAACAGCGAAAGAGTACACCAATCAATTCGATACGTTAGTAACCTTTGAGTTAACTAACGAGCTTATTGAAGAATACCTTATTGAAGTAAATGGTGTTTCAGTAGCACTACCTGTTGATTCAGAATTATTAGAAGATATTAATGCGGCAATTGATGTTTTAAAAGAAGATGGAACATTAGATGCATTAGTAGCGAAGTGGTTTGAGTAATCAAACCATTTCAAAAAGAAAACAGGTCGAGTGTACCTTCATTTGCTCATCTTTATTCTATTTGTGGTACAATTATGTTAAAATAAGCGCAGGTGAAAAAATATGGCAAATGAATACATTCAGTTAAAACAAAACGAAGATTTAGGCATTATCGCAATTACGAAACATGCATTTGAATTGATCACTTCTTATACGATTGAAGAAGATGAAGATGCTTCTTTAGTTAGCAGCAAATTCTCGAAACCAATCAATGTTAAAATTAACAACAATAAGCTTTATATAAGTGTTGATGTTAACATTAAATATGGGAAAAATGTTAATCGTATCGTGGATCGCTTGCAAGAAAAAATTGCTAAGACAATCAAGGATATGACGGATTATCAAAGCACAAGTGTTGATATTAATGTCGATGGTTTTGTATTTTAAGCCCTACGGGCTTTTTTTTTGATGTCTTAGTGTTTACTTATGATAAAATAAGGTGTATGGAGGATTTACTATGAGCCGTCGCAAACAGCGAATTACCGCAATTGTTTGTTTTTATATGTACTTTTTTAATAAAAGAGACATATTAGATATAATACAAGATTTTCAAGAGTCATTTGTGGATGAAGCCACTGATGATGAGTATGCAACCATTAACGATGTAACAAAACAAATGATGGTTGATGCGATTGATAATCAACAACTTATCATTAACAAAATTAATTCATTGCTTAAAAAAGGGTGGACATTTTCACGTTTGGACTTAGTCGAACAAGCCATCTTGTTTATGGCTATTAGTGAGTTAGTGTATGAGCTTGATGATAAAGCAGTTATAATTAATGAAGCCGTTGAAATTGCAAAATTATATGCATCAGATCAAAGTTACAAGATGATCAATGGGTTGTTGGATAACGTATGAGAAAAGAAGCAGTTGCTGTTAGTGAGGTTGTTTCCTTAATTAAATCAACCTTAGAAAATGAAGTGTTGCTTAATCAAGTAGTCATGATTGGCGAACTTTCTAATGTGGCAATTAGCGCAAACAAGCATATGTATTTTACTTTAAAAGATGAAAAAGCACGACTTTCATGCGTGATGTTTTCTTCTGCCGCAAAAAAAGTAAGAACTCCTTTTAAAGAAGGCGATCAAGTACTTGTGTATGGAAGAATTTCACTATATGAAGCTGGTGGAAACTTACAGTGTTATGTTAGTGACATGCAACTATCTGGACTTGGTAATTTGTATGTTCAACTAGAACAAACACGTAAGAAGTTAGCTAAAGAAGGCTACTTTGATGAAGCCAAGAAAAAGAAGCTACCTAACTACCCAAAGCGAATTGGATTAGTAACTTCCTATGAAAGTGCAGCATATCATGATGTAATTTCGACACTAAAAAGACGATGGCCCATAGCTGAAATTGTGTTTGTGCATAGTCAAGTACAGGGAGTTCAAGCAATAACACAACTAAAAGATGCCATCACTTTATTAGATCAACAAGCATGTGATGTTTTACTAATTGTTCGTGGTGGTGGATCGATTGAAGATTTATGGTCATTTAATGATGAAAGTGTCATTAAACACTTAGCGCTGTGTTCTACCCCCATTATTAGTGGAGTAGGGCATGAAAGTGACTTAACACTTGTCGATTATGTTGTCGATAAAAGGGCACCCACACCTACTGGCGCTGCAGAGTTAGCATCACCTCATGTTGATGATGTGCACTTTTCATTATTAAAGGTACAAGAGTCGTTGCATAACAAAATGACAAGTTTACTAGATTATCATCGTCATTCGCTAAATACCATTAAAAACCATCGTTTCTTTGTTGATCCATTGTCAATGACACTCCAACATAAACATACTATTGAACGATTAAAAAATAGATTGTTCACCCATGTTCAAAAAATGATCTATCAAAAGCAAACATTAGAAACGATTAAGCAACGATTATTTTTAGCAATGCAAGTACAAGTGAAGACCAACAGAACATCACTTGAGCACATAGCAAAACAGTTGCACGCTTATTCTCATCAATCAGCACTTAAAAGAGGATATAGCATCACCTATCATAACGATCAAATTATTAGCAGCATACATCAAGTATCTAACAATGAAATTATCATCACACATGTTAGTGATGGCATCATAAAAAGTAAAGTAGAACAAACAGAGGGAGATTTGTATGAGTGAGAAAACATTCGAACAAGCCATGAGCAAACTTCAAGATATTTTAAATCAATTAGAAAAAGGGGAAATACCGTTATCATTAGCTACCACACTTTTTGAAGAAGGATTAGAACTTTTAACCTTTTGTGATGAGCAGTTATCAGTATTTGAGCAAAAAATTACGATGTTAAAAACAACGAAGTTGGAGAATAGCGATGAGTCTTAGAGATAAAATTAACGTTGCTTTATCACAAGAAGCAGATTCGACCATCAAAGAGGCGATGAACTATTCACTACAAGCAAAAAGTAAGCTTTTGCGCTCTTTAATCATTGAAGCTATGGTACAAGATTATGGCTTTAATAAAGAGCTAGCCCACACTAGTGGTGTTGCTTTAGAAATGATTCAAACCTATTCACTAATTCATGATGATTTACCGGCCATGGATGATGATGATTTTCGACGAAATCAATTATCTAATCATAAGAAATTTGATGAAGCCACCGCTATTTTAGCAGGGGATGCACTCTTAACAAAAGCATTTGAAGTGATTGTCGATGGTGAATACACCAGTGATGAAAAGGTTGCTATCATCAAAGAACTGTCGTATGCTAGTGGTGCAAGTGGAATGATTTTAGGGCAACACTTTGATATGAGTCCTTTCTATCTCACCTCAAATAATGCTATCTTAAAAATGATTTCACTCAAAACTGGAATGTTGTTTGGTGCTGCCTTTGCAATAGGGGCGATATTGTCACATCAAGGGGATAAAAAAGATAATTATCGTAGCATTGGTCAAACATTGGGTGTTGCTTTTCAAGTTCAAGACGATTTGTTAGAAGTTGAAAAAACAGAGTCTGAACTGGGAAAATCGAAAAGTGACGCAAAAAACAAAAAAATAACATTGCTTTCATTTAAAGGGAAAGAAGAGGCACAAACCATTTGTAACAATGCATTTAATGATGTTTTTGAATCGTTATCTGCGTTGAATGATCATAAGCACGTCGTTGCTTTGATTCAATCCATTTCAAAAAGAGGGTATTAACATGTTACAAACGTTTTTAGACAATCCTGAGTTACTTTCTTCTTATTCATTTAAACAACTAAAACAATTATCGAGTCAATTGCGGTTTTTTTTACATAATCAAGAAAAACATCTCAAAAACGTTGATGAACAATCACTTGATATTATTGAACTAGTTTTGGTGTTACACAAAGTGTTTGATGCGAAACAAGACATTGTTTTATTTGAAAACCATCAATTTAAAAGTCTTTATGATTTGTTTGTTCAAACGAAAAACGCTCATGTGCTTTTTTCATTAACAGCAGCCTATGCTCATGCTCTTTTAGATAAGGATCATCATATTGTTAGTGTCATTGATCATCAGTCTTTGGCTTTTGGTGATGTTTATGAAGCATTGCATCATATTGGACAAACTCAAAAGAAAGTTATTTTAGTCTATTTCGATAATCAACTTGAATCCTATAAAAGTACGGGAATCATCAGTCAAAGCTTTTCTGCTGTTCGTACATCAAAAGCATATACCCATTTAAAAAAGGATGTTAAAGGACTATTACAACATAGTAAAGTCGGACACAATGTTTTAAGGGGACTAAGCAATGTAAAAGAATCACTAAAAGACGTTATTACACCTCAAAGTATATTTGATGAGTTAAACATTGAATATTTAGGACCAATCGAAGCGACAGATTTAAAATTAATGAGCGGTGCATTTAACCTTGCGAAAAACCATGATGGTCCGATTGTCATTCATATTAAAACTCAACCAAAAACAGGAGAAAACAACTTAGATAAAACCAGTTCAATAATTCAAAAAACAAGTTATGAAACACTGATTGAGCAAAAATTGTTGGATTCACTTGCTAATAATGATTCTTTTGTTGTCTTAACATCGTATAATCATCATTTTGATACTTTAGAAAAAGCCATGAAAAAGAAAAAGCAATCATTTATTCATGCAGCATCTCCATCTTTTATCATGTCTTTAGCAACCACACTAGCTTCAAACCAACAAAAAGTGGTGGTTATCTTAAATAGTCATGAAATCGAACAAGCAAGTGTTGTCTTGCATCATGAAAATAGCTTAGATAATGGCAACATTAGCCTATTTATAAGCAATGTTGGTATTAACTATGATCAAAATCCAGTCTTTAATGTCTTTGATTTAAGTGTCTTATCAAGCATTAATCATGGTGTAATTGCTCATACAAAAGATGAAAAGGAAGCCTTTCATTTAATGCACACAGCCATGTTGCATGAAGGATTTTTTGCGTTACGTTTTTCTAATCATCCTATTAGTATATCTGAACACACAATAGTATCAAAACTACCAATTGGATCATGGACCATTGAATATAGTCATCCTAATGCACAAAAGATTGTGATTTGCTATGGGGAAATGGTTAGCTCATTATCAAGTCGTGCTAAAAGCAATGAACTAGAAATATTAGTTATTAATGCTCGATTTATTGAACCAATCGATACAGAACTACTTACGGTTTTAGCAAACAAAAACATTGATATCCTTGTTTATGAAAGTGATGATAAAACCGGAGGTTTATATTTAAAAATTGTAGAATTTTACAAACAAGAAAATCGCCAAGTGTCCTTAGAACGAGTCGGTATAGAAAAACCATTGAAATATGCTTTTAGCACGATTCAAATTAAAAAAGAGAATAAAATAGACACAAACTCATTGATTGAGATTATTCAAAAAGGTCGCAACTAAACATTGTTTGTTGTAATTACAGTAGCTTATAGTGGCTTGTATGGCGATAGTTAAAGTACATAGTTATTATTTACACCACAATCTTTACATACGACAATGAGCGTTTATGAAAGCTTACAGCCTTTATAGACTGAAGTTAATTCGCATGTTGTGCTTCAATTATTCACAACCAAATGTAAAAACACTATTATAATTTCATAATAAAGACAAACGTAACAAAAAGTATACTTAATTGATTACTAAAATAGTACAAAGTCAGTTATTATGGTCAGTTTTCTAGTTAAGCGCAATAAAACTTAACAAATAATGAGAATTGAGAAA
>CAYZMP010000041.1:0-15601 GCA_964479585.1 uncultured Erysipelothrix sp. | reverse complement strand
TTACTCATAACTAAAACCAAACAATATTTGCTCGTAGATCATCGATACATCTTACAAGCAAAACAACAGGCCAATGATTTTGACGTTGTTGTGTATGATCAAAGTTTTGATGATTTTATGGTTAAGGTAAATACCATAGTAAAAAGTGAGCATGTTGATACGATGGGAATCGATGGAGCGACAACTACTTATGATAGAGTGATGCAAGTAAAAGAAGCCTGTGATGCATCCGTGGTTTCTATTGATGTTAGTGATTTACGAACATGCAAAGATGAACATGAGCTAACTTTATTAAAACAAGCAATCGCAATAGGCGATGATGTATTTTTAAAAGTATATCCTCAAATAACACCAGGTTTAAAAGAAAGTGATGTCGTAGATATGCTTTATAAAGAACTAAAAGCAGCTAACGCTACTGATTTTTCTTTTGATGTGATTGTGGCATCGGGACATCGATCAAGCATGCCACATGGAGTTGCATCGGATAAACTAATTGAAGCTAATGATATTGTGACTATTGACTGGGGAGTAAAAGCAAATCGCTACTGCAGTGACTGTACTCGTACCTTTTTTATGAGTAAACCAAAAAACAAGCAATTAATTGACATGTACAATGCAGTTTTACATGCAAATAAACAAGCGATTGCGGCAGTAAAAGCAGGGGTCAGTTCAAAAGAAGTCGATCGTGTTGCTCGACAAGTGATAGAAGAAGCAGGATACATAGAACACTTTAATCATGGAACTGGCCATGGTTTAGGTCTTGAAATTCATGAGCACCCACGTTTAAACACATACAGTGATGTACCATTAAAAGAAAACATGGTTATTACGATAGAACCTGGCATTTATATTGAAGGTGTTGGAGGTGTTCGTATTGAAGATGTTGTTGTCGTCACAAAAGATGGATGTGAAGTGTTGACAAAATTAAACAAAGATTTACAATATAAGACGGAAGGAAGTAACACATTATGATAACAGTAAATGATTTAAGACCAGGAATTACTTTTTCACATGAAGACAATATTTACACTGTCCTTGAAGCATCACACAATAAAACAGCGATGCGTCAAATGATTATTAAAGTAAAAGCAAAAAACTTACGTACGGGAACAATTTTAGAAGTTGGATTTACAGGTGGAGATAAGGTAGAACCTGCTCACATTGATAAAAAAGAAATGAACTATTTATACGATGATGGTGACTCATTGGTGTTTATGGACAATTCTACGTATGAACAGATTGAAATTTCGAAGTCTAACTTAGAATGGGAAGTAAACTTTTTAAAACCAAATGAAAACATCGTGGTTTCTATGTTTCAAAACGAAGTATTAGGAGTTATTTTACCGGATAAAGTTGCCTTAAAAATTGTGGAAACTGAACCTGCAGTAAAAGGAGATACAGCCACCAATGCTACAAAAATCGCTGTACTTGAAACTGGATTAGAAATTAAAGTACCTTTATTTATTAACCAAGATGAAGTTGTATTAGTTTCTACTTCAGATGGAAAATATAGTTCTCGTGCATAACAAGCCAACGGCTTGTTTTTTTTAATGATTAAACAAATGCTACAAAATAATGAACATGATAAGTTTAGTAAAAAATGAAATTTTAAATCGTTTTAATTTTGTCACCTAGATTTAATTATTAATTGTTAAAAAAAGCACAAAGTAAGATAAAATGCATTGACAATAGTTAAAACTTTTGCTATTATCTGCATGTAATACTTCAGGGCAGGGTGTAATTCCCGACCGGCGGTAAACCCCGCGAGCCAATTTGGCAGGAACTGGTGTAATTCCAGTGGCGACAGTATAGTCTGGATGAAAGAAGTAACATCTTTCTTTTTAACGTCGCCCGGGTATTTCCGGTTTTTTTATTGTTAAGGAGGAAAAATAAATGAAAAAACAGAATACTCGAGTTTTGGCCTTAATCGGCATCATGTCTGGATTAGCTTTTGCACTGTACTTTTTGGAAGTACCCTTTGGATTTCTATTTCCAGCAGCACCATATTTAAAGGTTGAGTTTAGTGACATACCAGCTATCTTAACTGGAATTGCTGCAGGACCTGTAGCAGGTATCATTGTTCAGTTTTTAAAGAACATTTTACATGCTATGTTTATTATGAAAGAACCAGCATTCTCAGGTGAAATTGCAAACTTTGCAGCAAGTGTATCCTTAATGTTGCCTATTGTTCTTTTGTATCGTAAAGATGAAAAGAAGTACAAATGGATTTCAGGGTTTATTGGTACAATTATCATGACGATTGTAATGATCTTTGTTAACTACTTTATTACCTTTAATCTTTATGGACTACCAGCAGGATTTAGCTATCGTATGGGATTAATCCTAACTACTTTTACACCATTTAACTTACTAAAAGGAACACTCGTTACCGTAGTGTATGTACTGCTTTATCCTAAGTTAAAACCAAGCTTAGCAAGATGGTTATCTAAATCATAATCAGACAAAAAGTCAAACTCAATAAACTTATGGAATTTATCCATAAGTTTTTATTTTCAACTTTTAATTATGGTATAATAACACATATTGTGGAGGTGCATAATGGAACATCAAACTCGTACAAATAAATATGCAAAGCTACGCGAAAGTATAGCGTCTGATCAAGAAGACATAAACTATCATGATGCTTTAGCACCATTTGCAAAAAAATTATCGGCTATCGATGAAAAGTATGACGTCGATGCTGATAAAATTAAAAGTGATTACATACCAAATCATGCTAAAACGAAAGCTTATCAAGAATTGTTCTTGGATGAAAGTGAAGATTTAATAAGCAACGATTTCTTAGAGAAGTTTATTGAAGAAGTAAAACACTACAACGTTGAAGCAGGTACTCGTTATTCAAGTGAAACCGCGGAGAATATCTTGGCTTCTTATAGTTTAAAGGGATCGGATGAATCATCAACGAGAAATGAGATTGTTAAAGATGATTTAAAACAATCCATTGAACATACACAAAAAATGAGTGCAATGATTCATGATGAGAACGATGATGAGCAAGAATATGAACTCATTGATGATGTACTTTCTTTACTACATAAAGAAAAACCTTCATTTAACTTAAAAAGTGATGAAGATGATGATGATTATAAACAACGTGATGAAGTTGATTTTTATAAGTCAAAAACACAAGAACTAACTCAAATCGTAGAAACGATGGAACATAGCTTAAGTGATGTCAATCAAAAAGTGATTGCGACAAATCGCTTAGTGAACTTCTTATTAGCTATATTTATTGTAGGTTTACTTATTGTAGGGGCCTATGTCATTTACTTAATATTAGGGTTGCAAGGAATACTATGAAAAAAATTAACATTGCCATTGATGGTCCTGTTGCTTCTGGCAAAAGTACCATCGCCAAACAACTAGCAAAAAAACTTGGTTACATCCACATTGATACAGGAGCGATGTATCGATGTGTTGCCTATCTAGCACTATCAAACAACGTAGACTTAAATGATGAGAAAGCATTAGAAGATATTACAAAGCAAAATAACATCACTTTAACCGCTGATGGAAAAATTCTTTGTAATAATATAGATGTAACTGAAGTGATTCGCACAAATGAAGTTTCAACCGCTGCTTCTCAAGTATCGGTTTTTTCAAGTGTACGAGAAAATTTAGTAAAACAACAACAAGAAATGGCAAAACAAAAAGGTATCGTGATGGATGGGCGTGATATCGGAACTGTTGTTTTACCAGATGCTGATTTGAAAATATTTCAAACAGCAAGTGCTGAAAGTAGAGCAGATCGTCGATATCAAGAGTATGTATCAAAAGATATGGTAAGTGATTATAAACAATTAGTGGATGATATTAATAGTCGTGACTACGCAGATACTCATCGTGAAGTATCCCCACTAAAAAAAGCAGCAGATGCTATTGAAATAGACACATCTTCACTAACGATAGAGCAAGTAATACAAAAGATTGAAGATGAAATAGAAAAGGTGATGAACCATGATTGATGGAATAGTAGCCATTGTAGGACAACCTAATGTTGGTAAATCAACGTTGTTTAATCGTCTTATTGGCGAGAGAGTATCGATTGTATACGATGAACCTGGTGTAACAAGGGATCGTTTATATGGGATGTGTGAATGGTTAACAAAAAACTTGCGTGTAATCGATACAGGTGGGATTGTTTTAAAAGAAGATATGTTTAAAGATGAAGTAATGATGCAAGTAGATATTGCCATTGATGAGGCGGATGTCATTATTTATGTTGTTGATTCAAGGGTTGGATTAACACAAAGTGACCATTTAATCGCAAAAAAGTTACACAAAAGCAACAAACCAGTCATTGTGGCTGTTAATAAAATTGATGATGTGTCTTTTCGTGATCGAATGTATGAGTTTTATGGACTTGGTTTTGAACATGTGTTTGCGACTAGTTCAACCCATGCTATTGGAGTAGGGGATGTATTAGATACAGTTGTTTCTTTATTACCATCAAAGCAAACAAAATACGAAGAAGGTACTATTGCATTTTCCATTATTGGTCGCCCTAATGTTGGAAAATCATCGATCGTTAATGCGTTATTAAATCAACAACGAGTCATTGTTTCTGATATTGCAGGGACAACTCGAGATGCTATAGATACAACATTTAAAGTTAATCAACAACCATATGTCGTTATTGATACTGCAGGAATACGAAAACGTGGAAAAATCTATGAAAAGATAGAAAAGTATGCACTTATTCGTTCGATGAGTGCTATTGAAAGAAGCGATGTTGTTTGTTTTGTTTTGGATGCTTCACAACCCATCACCGAATTAGATAAACATGTGGCAGGGTATGCTCATAACTTAAACAAACCGATTATTATTTTATTGAATAAATGGGATATGGTGGATAAAGAAGAAGAATCGTTAGACGATTACACTAAAAAAATTAAAGAAGCCTTTGGATACATGTCTTATGCACCAATTTTAAGTGTTTCCGCAGTTACAAAACAACGCATTGGTAATATGATTGATCTTATTAATAAAGTATACGCAAGTGCTTCTACAAGAATTATCACAAGTGTATTAAATGAAGTGCTTATGGATGCGACGACATTAAATCCTCCACCTGCTCATAAAGGAAGACGATTAAAAATTAATTATATGTCACAAGTTGGGGTATTACCGCCTACTTTTGTTATTCATGTTAACGATATAGAACTTATGCATTTTTCATATCAGCGTTACCTTGAAAACAAGCTAAGAGAAGCATTTGAGTTTATCGGAACACCCTTAGTCTTTAAGATACGTCAAAAATAGTATTGTTTAGCGATGTTTTTGTACGTTTTATACTTAATTTCACCTCATATTCATTGAATTTGTGTACTAGTGGTGGTATTATTAGTAAGTAGATTGGAGGTACCTTAATGGCAGAATCTATGAACAAAAAAGCGTTAGCAGAAGTTTTAGCGGAGCGTTTAGGTATTACTAAAAAAGCAGCTACGGAATATGTTGATGCTTTATTTGAAGAAGTAACAAAAGAATTAGTTAATGGCGGAAAAGTTGATATTAGCGGCTTTGGACGCTTCTCAGTGAAAGAACGTGCAGCTCGTACTGGTTACAACCCACAAACAAGGGAAGCAATTGCAGTACCAGCATCAAAAGCACCTGCTTTCAAACCAGCAAAGGCCTTAAAAGAAGCTGTTAAATAAGAAGCGTCAAGCTTCTTTTTAATTATCAGATGGGAGGATTTAACATGCCATTTTTTGCAGGTGGATCTGATTTTATCTTATATATTCTTGCAGTAGTCATCATGATGGCTGCTCAAGCAAAAGTAAAAAATGCTTATGCACGTTTTAGTCGTATGCGTGCTAACACAAGTTACACAGGATCTGATGTAGCTCAGATTATTTTAAGACGTCAAGGAATTAGTGATGTGCATGTTGAAGCAGGTAGAGGAACACTTTCTGATCATTATGATCCAAGAAGCAAAACAGTTCGTTTATCTGAAGGTGTTTATAATTCAAATTCAATTGCGGCAATTTCGATTGCAGCTCATGAAGTTGGACATGCCATTCAACATCATCAAGGGTATTCCATCTTAGCATTAAGAAACTTAATCTTACCAGCAGCGATTGTTGCGGGTAATCTTGGTTGGGGTGTCTTAATCTTTGGATTATTGTTGAATTCAATACCAATGCTTTATCTTGGCATTTTAATGCTTGTTGTGATTGCTGTTTTTCAACTTGTAACATTACCTGTTGAATTTGATGCATCCAAACGAGCACTTGTTTTACTTGTGGATGAAGGAATTATTTCAACTGATGAGCGATCTTATGCCAAGAGCATGCTTTCTGCTGCAGCATTTACCTATGTAGCTGCATTAGTAGGTTCATTGTTACAAATCTTTAGAATTTTATTGCTCACACAGCGTCGTCGATAAGATTATGAAAGAATTAGACCCGTATAGGCCACTTTTAAAAAAGATAAGTAAGCATGGATATCAAGCGTATTTTGTTGGTGGATGCGTTCGCAATGCCTATTTCAAAAAGAAAATAAACGATATCGATATCGCAACCGATGCACCGATAGAAAAAGTAGTCGAAATCTTTAGTGATCGAAAATTAGATAAACAAGGTATAGCTTTTTTTAGTGTTAGCTTTCCTTATAAAAGCAAAACGGTAACAATTACTCCATTTCGTCAAGAAGGAGAGTATGTTAAACATCGTTATCCTAGTGAAGTTTCTTATACAAATAATATTGAAATTGATGCTCAACGTCGTGATTTTACGATGAATGCACTTTATGTTGATGAGCATGGTGAAGTATTTGATTTTTATGATGGATTAATTCATATTAAAGAAAAACGACTAGTAAGCATTAAAAACGCAGATCGTTCGATGTCAGAAGATGCTCTTCGAATTTTACGAGCTCTTCGCTTTATGGCCGTGTTTGATTTGAAGTTAGATGAATCTCTTAGTGAAGCCATTGACACCCATGCTAGTCTTGTTCATCGATTGTCTCGGCATAGTTTAAATCACGAAATTGAAAAACTACAAGAGCAAGCTACTAGTGATCAACAAACGCAGTATTACAAATCATTAATTAAATACAACATAAAAATTTAACTCCTGCTAGGAGTTATTTTTTTTATCGGCAATGATAGGGTGAGGTGAACAATGTACTTTCATACTGGTGATCATGTTTCTACAACTACATTTTATGATAGCCCATGTCAAAAAGATTTTGTGTATGTTGCCAACATGGCTGATAATCATTATTTATATAATGAACATCCATTTTTCTACGCAAATAGTGATGGTATTTTGCTTTCATTAGATCAACAATTACCAGTTCTTTCTCTATACAACGCAAAGGATGAGTTAATAAATACTTTTACATTTACTTTTATACGTGAATGTCCAACAAGTGAAACAATTTCAGTGATGGAAAAGTTACCTGAAGAATCTCAACTTCATAGCAATCAAGGTTACTTTTTAATTGTCGCACTTCTTGGAATTAGTGTTGGAGTAGTTTTATTAAAACGAAAGGAAAGAAAAAAACATGAAACCTAAGCTTATACTTCCCTTTATTATTTCGTTAATATTTTTCTCTATTTTAAGAGTAAATGCTCAAGCAAACACTTCTACTGTTAGCAAGTATCATCTACCTTATGAAGTGTTATCTACAACATTAAATAAAGACACCCTTACCATCACAGGGTGGGCTTTTATTAATCAAAACCAACACTTTTTAAACGATTCAACCCATGAAATTGCAATTGTATTTCAAAGCAAAGATCATCAGTTTACAAAGCAAGCAACACTTACAAACCTTGATATGACAAGTTTAATGACATATCGTGGATCACCGATTTGTAAAAGCAATGAGTTTAATAAGATTTCCTCTGTGTGCAACTATTCCTATAAAAATGTTGGATTTACACTTAGTGTTAACATGGACCAATTTAAAAAACAATCCACCTATCAAGCACTACTGCAAGTAAAAGCAAAACATACAAACACCACCTATCGCATTGCGTTGTATGCACCAAATGCAAATCAGTTAATTACTATGATTGATGATTATAAGTTTACACTAGATTCATCCTTAACACATACTCGTCTTGTGATTTCTCATGGCAATGTTGTGGTGCGATCAGGTCCATCAACCCAACATCCTCATATCAAAGAAGGAGCATCATGCAGTAGTGTGTATACCAATCAATTGTTTTATAAAATGGGTTCTGTGTTTAATAATATTTTTGATAAAGTGACAATCAATAATGTGACATACTTTCAAATTGGTGGTCAATTAGACGATTGTTTAGATTTAAGACGACGAGTAAAAGAAGGCCAAAGCATCCAACCGATGTATATTGCTTCTTCTTTTGTTGAGTATGCTGGCAAGATGTTAACGATAAGTAGTGAACTAATCAATGATCCACCAGTATTAAATGTTACTCATCCAACAATTGCTTACAATGAACTTTTTAATTATAAAAAGTATGTTTCTGCCTATGATAAACAAGAAGGGGATATTACTGACAAAATAGTTGTTTTATCAAATAACTTTAAACAGCAAGCCGGAAGGTATTCTTTACTTTTACAAGTTCAAGATAAACATGGTGCCTCTGATCAAAAAGTGATGAACGTTACAGTGACTGCACCAGAAAATACACCACCTATTATCAAGGCTGATGATATTGTTGTTAAGCAACACGTAACTTTTGATCCTTTGTTTAATGTAAGTGCTTATGATAAAGAAGATGGTGATTTAACCCATAAGGTGCATACAACCAATCATGTATCTACAGAGTATATTGGTGAGTTTATGCAATGCTATCAAGTTATCGATTCACAAAAAGCAAAGGCTAATACATGTGTTAATGTTTCTGTAATTGAAAGAGATAAAATAATAAACACACGTTTTGTTTCACCAGCGATTAAATATCAGCCACATCGTAGTTGGATTGCACATATAATTCTTTATAATCGACAATTATCCTCAGTAAATGCTATGTATTCTAAAAAGAAGTAGCTTTTGTTATAATGGTTATCATGAGGTGTAAACATGGATATGAACAAATTAAAGAATATTACTGATGAAAAACAGCAATTAAATGAATTGTATAAGCTTTTTGATGAAGAAAATCGCCTTAAACGCTCAAAAGCAGCGCGTATAGAGTTTATTACGTCACTTCATATCATAAGTGACTATTTAAAAAACAACAGTAGAATCCTTGATTTAGGCGCAGGAGTAGGGGAGTACACCCTTTTCTTTGCAAATAAAGGCTATGAGGTTCATGCCGTTGAGTTGGTGGATCATCATGTAGAAAAACTAAATAAGAAAGCATCTGCATTTGATAATTGTTTTGTGTATCATCAAAGTGCAGTAGATTTATCTAATTTTGATGACAACAGTTTTGATGTTGTGTTGTTGTTTGGGCCACTTTATCACATAAGTGATGCTCAACAGCGATCAGATTGTCTTTTAGAAGCTTTACGAGTATTAAAAGATGATGGTACCATCTTTGTATCTCTTATTAATAATGACATTATTCCTTTAACTGAGTCTGTTTACGATACTGATTATTTTAATCATGGAGATTACAATAAAGAAACATTCAAAGTCGATGATTTTCCGTTTGTTTTCTTTAATTTAGAACAATCTCATCAAATGTTAGTAGATAGTGGCATGATTGTGGAACGTATTGTCGCAACAGATGGTGTGAGTGAACTGATGGCTTCAACTATCAATCAAATGAGCGATGAAGCTTACCAACAATACATAAAATACCATTTGCATTATTGTGAAGACATACACCGGTTGAGCATGAGTAATCACTGGTTGTTTGTTGGATACAAATAACATGGATCTTAATTGTCCTATATGCCATGAATTAACATATGCAATAACTCATGAAAAAGTAGGAATGTTTTATAAATGTGATAAATATGATTTTATACACAAAGATAGAAATCGCTTAATTACATCGAAACAAGAATTTGTTATTTAAACTAATCACAATTATTTTTTTGATGATCATAGGTATGCAGCTTTTTTTACAAATTTCTCAATAAAACAGTTTTTTAAATGCAAATAGTGGTAAAAGGATTTGATTTTGGTAGTGGACCATTATCATTTTTAGCATTGATTTTACAATGGTATCATCAATAAGACATAAAGATCTATGATTTGTTTTATACAATGGGAAAACCACATAGGTAAGAAATTTGTTTTAATTACATCTGCTGAAGTATTAGAGTATGTTAAAGATCCTGTGTGCACACGTAAATTATTCGCATCTTTATTAAAGAAAAATGGTGTTTTAGCAATCATGATGTTGTATCATCCAAACAACGATAATGATTTTCTAACGTGATATTACATATGTAATCCTAGTCATATTTTATTTAATACTTTAAAGACCATGTACGTTTATGCAAATATACTTAATTGTGAGATAAATTACAGTGATCATCATCGATATCTTACGTTTACATCAAAATAATTATACTTCGCATAATGTATATTATGTAAGTTTTGGAAATATCTCAATATACACATGAAAAAAGTGCACGGTATTGTGCACCCTTTTACAGTTGTTGATGTTTGATATGTAACGTTAAATTATTTAATTTCATCTAATAAACTTACACCATTGTGTGATGGTTTTACATTAAAGTTATCCGCAATGGTTGCGGCAATATCCGCAAAGGTTTTGCTTGTTTCTAGTTTTCCATAACCAGTTAGTGATGGTGAATAATAAATTTGAAAAGTATGTTCACGTGTATGATCTGTTCCATGATGGGTTGGATCATTACCATGATCACTTGTTAAAATGAGTAAATCATCATCCTTTAATAGTGGTAATAATTCACCCAGTTGCACATCAAACAATTCTAACTCTTCTTTATAGCCTTGAGGGTTACGTCGATGACCCCATAACGCATCAAAATCAACTAAATTAACATACATTAGACCATGAAAGTCTTGTTTTAATCGATTCATTGTTTTGATCATACCATCTTTGTTAGAGGTTGTTTTTTCATAATCAGTAATCCCTTCTCCATCAAAGATATCGACAATTTTACCAATACTTATAACATCATAATTTGCATCTTTTAAATCATTTAATGTGGTAGGTTTAGAAGGCTTTAAAGCATAATCATGTCGATTGGATGTTCGTTTAAACTCCCCCTTTTTACTGCCAACAAAAGGGCGAGCAATAACACGACCAACACGCCATTGTTCTTTCATTGTTAACTCACGAGCAATTTCACATGCTTTGTATAAATTTTCTAATCCATAAGATTCTTCATTTGCGGCAATTTGAAGTACACTATCAGCTGAGGTATACACAATTAAATCCCCTGTTTTAATGTGATGTTCGCCATATTCATCAATGATTTCTGTACCAGAAGCTGATTTATTGCCAACGATATTGCTACCAGTTAGTCTAGTTAACTCGTTAAGTAGTTCATCAGGAAAACCTGTTTCGGTAAATGTTACCAGTGGTTTATCGATGTATAAACCCATCATTTCCCAATGTCCTGTCATAGTATCTTTACCAACAGAAGCTTCTTCCATTTTCCCAAAGTATGCTAAAGGCTTATCAACGGGCAAAATACCATCCACAGGATGTAAATTACCTAAGCCAAGTTTTGTCATATTAGGCATTGATAAAGGACCAGCAGCTTTGGCTATGTTTTTTAGTGTATCTGAACCTTCATCGTTGTACTTTCTTGCATCAGGAAGCTCTCCTACGCCAACGGAATCTAATACAATTGTGATAATTCGTTTAAATCTACTCATCTTCTTTCATCTCCTTGTTTATTTTTGATCCAGGATGATAAGCATCGTAACTTTTATGTAGCTTTCCTGGTTGCAAATGTGTGTATATTTGGGTAGTGGAAATCGATTTATGTCCTAACAATTCTTGGACTAGCCGTAAATCGGCTCCTTGATCTAACAATATCGTCGCAAAGCCATGACGAAGTGTATGAGGACTCATCGGTTGTTTAATGTTAGCGATGATACCTTGTTTTCTAATCATTTCATACACATATTGTCGTGAAATAACGTTTCCTCGTTTGTTAATCAGTATTTTCTTTGTGTCTTTTTTTAACCAACCATTGCGTATAGTCATTAAATACTCATCCAACAAACCTTTTGCTTTATCATGCACAGGAACCCATCGTGAGACATTACCTTTTCCAACAATGCGTAACATCCCTTCATTGGCATAATAATTGCTGAAGGTTAACGTAACAAGTTCACTTACACGTAAACCACTTCCTAAAAGCAAATACACAATCATTTTATGAAACTTTTCAACATCATTTTCTTTAAAAGATGCTAACAAAGCCATTATATCATGAATATATAGTGTACTTGGTAGCGGTGCTTTATGGTGTTTAAACTCGACTTTGTCCATTGGATTTTTCAGTTGATGATACACACTAACATACTGATAAAATGAGTGCAAAGCACTCATCATTCGATTAATGGATGTCCCCTTTTTTTGATCATGTATCTCAATAAGAAAATCATGAATATGCTCGTGAGTAACAAACTCAAGCGCTAACGCTTGCTTGTTTACAAACGCAATAAAACGTGACACATCACTACAATACGAAGTAATGGTGTTTACTGAAAGCTGCTTAACATAAGTTAAGTAATGCTCATATTTAAGAATATACTCTTTGTTTTTTATCATAATGACTCCTTAAACAAAGACAATTGTTCATTTGTGCTCGATTGATTAAATGCTTTATTTGTACCAATGCCAATGTTTCGAATATCCCAATCACTAAAGTGATCATCCAATATCATAAGTGCTTGTTCATAAATATCTTCTGCTTCATCTATCATCTTATCAAGTGTAATAGAACGTGTAAAGCTTTGATGATTGGTATCTTTAATCGATAACATTAAATTTTTACACGCTAAATTTCGTGCTTTTAATCGATTGGATAAATCTACACAACATTGTCGAAGTGTTGTTTGAATTTCAAGTGCATCATTGGTAGGCTTTAAAAAGGAAGAGCTTTGTGATAAAGATTTTATGCTCGAGTCTTGTTCAAGTGTTCGTTGATCAATGCCATTAGCACGATCAATGATTTCTTGAGTATGGTTTTTAAACACATCCAAGATATCTTCTTTGTTGGATAGTGCTAAATCTTTTATTGTAAAAATCCCTTTTTCTTTTAAGGATACAACTGTTTTATTTCCAATACCATGCATCTTTTCAATAGCCAAAGGCCATAGTTTGCTTTGTATTTCTTGGTTACGAATAATGGTCAAGCCATTTGGTTTTCTCATGTTGCTAGCCATTTTAGCTAAAAACATATTGGATGCAATACCAATACTTACATCTAATTTTAGTGTTTGCTGAATGTCTTTTTGTATTATAATCGCTAAATCAAGTGGTTTATCGTATTGTAGAATCGCTTTTGTGACATCCAAATAACATTCATCAATGCTTGCCTGTTCACACACATCGCCATATTGCTTACAAAGTTTGATAAATTGACGACTAGCTTTTTTGTATTCGTTAAAATTGAGTCCTGTGATAATTAAATCAGGACACTTTTTAAGTGCAACAGAAAGTGGCATTGCACTTTCAATGCCATAATTTCTCGCAATATAATTAGCAGTTGTTATAATTGCTCGTTGTGTATCTGAACAAACAACCACAGGTTTTCCTTTATAGTGTGGATGATTGTTTATTTCAACAGAAGCATAAAAGGCATTAACATCAATATGAAAAATCCATCTATCCATGATACCTCTTTTTTTGAATATCATCATACAGCACTTTAGCTGCTGCTAGTGATTCACTAGTTGTTGTACCACTTGACATTAAGGCAAGTTGCTTAATGATATTTTGATAATCAAGCTTTTCAATAGTAACCATCGTTTTATTTTTATCCACTTTCTTTAAGACATTGAAATGCTGATCACCATAACTTGCTACTACGGGCAAATGAGTAATTGTAAAGGTTTGTACGTGCGTTGATAATTCATCCATTTTAGCGCCGACCTTAGCTGCTACAGCTCCAGAGACCCCTACATCTATCTCATCAAAAATAATAGTCCCACAGCCTTGTAATGGCGTGAAAATGGCTTTTAAACCTAACATTAAACGTGATAACTCTCCCCCACTTGCTATTTTAGATAAAGGAGCAAATTGTGAACCAGGATTGGTTTTTAAATAAAAGGTAATCTTATCGATTCCATGCTTTGATGGAGCATTATCGTCAAATCGAACATCAAATTGAGCATGAGGTAATTGCAAATCTTTCAAATGTTTGGCAATATCATGGGATAATTTTAATGCAGACTGTTTTCTTAGTTCACTAAGTTCTTTTGCAAGTTTATTAAAATGAGCAAAGGCTACTTCTTCTTTTTGTTGTGCTTCGCTTAATATTTGCTGGTGATGATCAATGTTGTAAAGTGTGTTTGAAATAGATTCCATTTTATCAAGCAAGGATGTAATACTACCTCCATGTTTTCGCTTTAAACGATCATAAGTTGCTAAGCGCTCTAAGATCTCATCAAAAGTATCTTGATCAAAACTTAAGTTGTACACATAATCCGAGAGCTCTTGTTTTGCTTGTTCTAGTATGCTATATCCATCAAGGACCATAGAAGCAATCGAAGCTAAGGATTCATCCTCTTTTAATGAGTCAAGCTGCTTAAATGCTTCGTAAACCTGTTCTAAAACGCCACCATCATCATTAAGTGTACTCAAAGCTTGGTTAGTGTGAGTAGATAATTTCTCAAAAGACAGCATCTGTTTTTGTTTTGTAATGAGTTGATCGTAGTCTTCTTGACTTGGTTGAAAGTCTTCAAGTTCTTGAAGTTGAAATTGCAAAAAATCTCGATCACTTTCATCTAAAATCATTGCTGCTACTTCTTCTTTAGCTTTTCTTGCTTCTAAAAGGTGTTTATAAGCGTCTTTTACTTCATCTTTTAGGGTGTTATTTTGAGTGTAATTATCAAGTAAAACTAGATGATTTTTATCATGCAATAAATATTGAGTGTCATGTTGAGAATGTATGTCAATTTCAGAGTCCAATATTTCTTTAAATGTGCTTAAGGGAACTATTTTATGATTTATTTTACATGTATTTTTATTGTCTTTGGATATTTCACGTGTAAAGACCAACACATCATCCACATCATACCCATATTCCTTAGCCAATCGATACGCAAGAGAGTTTTCTTTCAATAAAAAAACACCTTCTACACTAGCTTTATCGTGATTGTTACCTATAAAGCTACTAGATGCTCGACCACCAGAAAGTAAGGTCAGTGCATCCACCATTAGTGATTTACCTGCTCCAGTCTCCCCTGTAAAAACACTAAGCCCTGATTCAAACTCAATGCTAAGTGTATCAATGAGTATAAAGTTTTGAACGCTCAATTGTAATAACACACCATCACCTCATTATTTCTATCATCCATGTCTTCTTTTTATTATAATCTAGTTGCTTGTCATTTCCTTAAAACATAAGCATCTTATCCTTTACAATTATAACAAAAACAAAGCCAAATTCGTTAATAATAACTGACTTTGTTACATTGCAATTTAACTGCAATAAAGTATTGCAGTAAGGCTGAAAAGGAT
>CAYZMP010000040.1:0-15719 GCA_964479585.1 uncultured Erysipelothrix sp. | reverse complement strand
GGTTTGACTTCCTTTTTCTATTCAGAACGTTTACACAAAATATTTTATACTACCTTTAAGTCATCGCAAAACAAATAGTTTTTATAAAAACATTCCAATAATAATCGCTACAAGTAACGATAAAATCATATTTGTTACTTTTAGCTTTGTCACATTGAGCATGTTTAAACCTAATGCCATAATAAGTATAGAGCCTGTCGCACTCATAAGAGCAATCGCTTGATTTGTAAGTATTGAACTTAATGATGATGCTAAAAGTGTGAGTGTACCTTGATAAAGCAAAATTGAAAAGGCTGAGAAAAAGACACCAACTCCAAGTGATGCACTTAAAAGAGCTGCCGCAATAAAATCAAGCATCGATTTTGTATACAAGATTTCAAAATTTTGATGAAGACCAGCCTCAAAAGATCCTACAATAGCCATTGCACCAATACCAAACAATAATGTTGCACTAATAAACCCTTTAACAAACCATCCTTGTTCACTTTCATCCTTTGAAAAACGATCCTCTACTTTTTTTGCAAGTTTTTCTAAGCGATCTTCTAAAGCTAAGCTTTCCCCTAATAGTGTTCCTATTGCTAAAGACACGATCATAAAAATAACATGCTCACTTTCCATTGCGCCACTAATACCAATAACAAGGACAACTAATGACACTACGGATAAGAGTGTTGTGGATAAGTGTTGTGGAATTTTCTTTTTAAAAAGCAATCCTAAGATCGAGCCAACCATAATAGCTAGTACATTAATCAAGGTTGCTTGCATAGTCATCCTCCCCACTTTCTGGTTCAATCGGTAATTCTACAAAAAATATTGTATACTCTTTTTCTTTGCTTACAACGCCAAAATGTACATCATGAGCCAAGCAAATAGATTTTACAATGGCTAATCCAAGACCTGAACCAGTATCGTTTCGAGTAAAGTTTTTATCAATTTTATAATAACGATCCCAAATGTATGGAACATCACTTTCTTTTATACCACTACCATGATCTTTTACTTCTATTCGGATAGCATCTTTTTTATGAGTTGCACTAATGTACACTGTTTTATCTTGTCCGACATGACTTAAAGCATTGTTAATATAATTAAAGAACACTTGTCCCATTTTCACTTCATCACAATACACCATCATCGCTTCATCCACATCACTTTTAATTGTTACATTTAAACTGGATGCTGTCCCTTTAAAGACACTTACAATATTGTCAATCATGGTTTTTAAATGAACCATTGTTGGTTCAATTAAAAGTGCAGGATGATCATATTGGCTTAACTTAAGCATATCGCTTACTAAGACATCAAGATGATTGGCTTCCGATAAGATAATGTCTAAATGCTCATTACGTTTCTTTTCTGATTTGCCTGAAATCTCTTTGATCATTTCCGCATACGCTTTGATTGTTGTTAGAGGTGTTTTAATATCATGAGATACATTGGCAATTAAATCTTTTCTAAGCTCATCCATTTTTGCAATTTCTTGGGTCGCAAAGTTAAGTGTTGTAGCTAGTTCATCAAACTCTTTATAGCCTGGTTGTTCAAACTCAACCTTAACATCCCCAGAAGCTAAGCGTTTTGCACTAGCAACCATCGAATGTAGTGGTTTAGATAATCGTGATGCAATATACAATGCCACAAAACTACTTAACACAAAAACCGCAAAACTTACATATATAAACTGATCTTGCAAGATTGAAATTGTGGAATCAAGTGGTTCGATTGGGGCATTGACAAAAACATAATAAGCCGTAAAATCTGCTGTAACTTCTTTTCCATAAAACATCATTTCTCGTTCAGTTGTAAAAGAATCCATGTAAAAGAAAAAGTCCGTTCCACTAACTACTTTAGCTTGTTCAATATACTCATCCATAAACTGAGGGTTATCTTGATGGTTTGATCGTGCAATATAACAATTAACACCTAATGTGTCCACGAAATACACTTGTTGACCAGCTGCGTTGTACACTGATGCACACACATTATTATCAATAGCCACTTGGATGATGTTATCGGATAATTGATCATTGCGCAGTCCACTTTCAATAACACTAGCAACGATACGAACATCACTAATTTTCGTGTTACGATAAAAAGGTTTTAAAAAGACAACTTGAAAAACCCATAACAATACTAAAATTGCTATGGCAAAAAGCATCATATAGTTCCATGTTTTAAAGCGTATGCCTTTAATGCTCTGTCTCAAATTTATAGCCTGTACCTCTTACTGTTACAATAAAGTGACGATGATCTTTTAAGTTTTTACGTAACATTTTAATGTGTGTATCCACCGTGCGATCATCTCCATAATAATTGTAATTCCATACTTTATTTAATAATACATCACGGGAAAGTGCTTGATTTTTATGATCGATTAAAAATACCAACAATTCATATTCTTTAGGTGTTAGATTAATTCGTTCAAAGTCAATCGTCACTGTTTTAGCATCATAATCAACAACCATCTTATCAAATACTTCTTGACGGTTCGATTTAATGTTACGACGATTAAGTACTGTTTTAATCCGTGCCATTAACTCTTTTAAGGAAAATGGTTTTACAATATAATCATCAATGCCCAGTTCAAAACCTAATAACTTATCATGTTCTTCAAAACGGGCAGAAAGCATAATTACGGGAATATCTTTGATGGCTTTTATTTGCTTAATCGCACTAAAACCATCTAAGTTAGGCATCATGATATCCAATATAACAAGATCAATATCATGGTTTTTTACAAGTTCAATGGCTTGTAAACCATCATTAGCTGTATACACTTGATAATCATGTGCCATGGCATATTCTTTTATTACTTCACGAATGTTAACTTCATCATCTACGATTAATAAGCGACTCATGGTGTAACCTCCAGATGGGTTAATGGGGTAATGCTTGAAACTATAAAGGTTTGTTTTTGATCGACATGTCCTTTTACTAAGACAATGTCACCTTTGTTGATGGTTTCTTTAACCTTATTATACAAGTTTGGCCATAAAATGCCATCCATCGTATTGCTTTCATCACTTAAGAGTATAAAAGCCATCCATTCCCCTTTTTTAGTTTTAACTGCTTTAATTTTATCTATCATAACACAACTTTGATGAGCTTGTTGACCTTTTATGTTCGCTAATAAGGTTAGAGGTGCATTTATTTTTTGTCGTATGGAAATTAAAGGATGCTCACTTAAGTAAAACCCTAGCACTTCCCTTTCCTTTTCTAATAGGTAACTTGGTTGATCTTTTACATGGATCATTATTGGTTTACTCACTAAGTTTAAATCAATTTGCACATGATCGTTGTTTTCAATTTTAACTAAATTAGCATAATTTAACGCATCATCCAATGTCGCAATCATATCCAATCGTTTTAAATTAAACTGATCACAAGCACCAGCATATATAAGTGACTCAATGTTTTTGCTTGTGACTCTATACATGCTTAAGCGTGCCACAAAATCAAAGAAATCCACAAAAGGTCCATTTTTATGACGTTCATTGACTAGGGAGGTCACAACACTACTACCAATACCTTTAATGATCGTTAAAGGTAGTAAGATACCATTGTTGTGTAATCGATATTTTAATCCGCTTGTCTCAATGGATAGTGAATGAATCATAATATTTTTACGCTTTGCTTCCATTAAATATTCAATGGTTTTTGTTTCTGATTGCAACACTCCATTTAATAGCGCACAATAAAAAGATAGTGGATAGTTGGCTTTTAAATAAGCCATTTGATAAGAAATAAGTGCATACGCAACTGCATGAGATTTATTAAAGCCATAATTAGCAAATTTATTAATCATATCAAACAACACTTCAGCTTCTTGTGTATCAATTTTGTTTTGCTTAGCACCTTCAATAAAATCACGTTTTAAACTTGTTAGTTGCGCTTGATTTTTTTTGCTAATGGCTTTTCTTAGCATGTCTGCTTTTGCTAAGGAGAAATTTGCAATGCTTTTTACTGCTTGTAATATTTGCTCTTGATAAATAAGTATGCCATAGGTATCTTTTACAATTGGCAATAACAGTGGATGAACATCAAAGGACTGATGGTTGTTATGTTTAGCTTGTAAATACAGTGGAATGTTTTCCATAGGCCCAGGACGATAAAGGGCAATGGTGGCGACAATATCATCAAAACTATCGCATTTCATTTGCACTAGTAATCGTTTCATTCCTTCTGATTCTAATTGAAAGATACCAACTGTATCACCTTGTTGAATTAGAGAGAATGTTTTTTTATCATCAAGTGGTAGTTTTAACACATCAATCTCATCATCAATCGTTGATACAACTTCATCAATGATGGATAAGTTTCTTAGTCCTAAAAAATCCATTTTAATAAGCCCTAAATTCTCCAAGTACTCCATGGAATATTGTGTTGATAAAATTGATTCTTCCACTTGAATAAGAGGCACTACTTGATCTAGAGGTACACTTGATAAGACAACACCTGCAGCATGAGTAGATACATGCCTTGGGAAGTTTTCAATGGCTTGTGCCATACTAAATACTTCTTGCAATGTTTTGTTTTCACTAATTAACTTTCTAAAAGCACTGGATTGCTCAAATGCTTGAGCAAGTGTAATGTTAAGGCTAGCAGGAATTGTTTTAATTAATCGATCCATTGTTTTTAAATTGACATCAAAAACTTTACCCACATCACGTAAGCTCATTTTTGCTTTCAATGTTCCAAATGTAACAATGTGAGCGACATGGTTTTTACCATATTTATTAACAACATAATCAATAATTTCATCTCGACGTTGATCAGAAAAATCAATATCAATATCAGGCATAGAAAGACGATCAACATTTAAAAATCGCTCAAACAACAATCCATAAACCATAGGATCAACATGAGTAATACCTAAGCAATACGCCACCATAGACCCAGCTGCAGAACCACGTCCTGGACCAACAGCGATGTTTTGGTTCTTTGCAAAGCGAATAATATCAAAAACAATGAGAAAATAATCTTCATATGCCATGTTACAAATAACATCCAACTCAAATTCTAAACGTTTTTGATGATTCTCTTTATGTGAAACATGTTGATATCGTTTATTAAACCCTACTTGTGCTAATTGTTTTAGGTAAGTTTTATTGTCGGTTTGTTGATTGTTTTTGTATGTTGGTAATGTTGTTAAATCTTTTAGTGAATATTCACTAACTTGATTTGCAATTTCATCGGTCATTGTTACATCATCATGATCATACAGTTCACTCATTTGTTGTGCACTTATCATATGACGATGATTTTGTTGAATTAATGAAGGATCTGCGACACTTTTTTGCTTTTTAATCGCTTGTAGCGTCAACAAAACTTGCGCATCTTCTTCTTTATCATACAGTACCTTTGAAAGTGCAACTGTTTTAATATCATTGTTTTTAAGTATTTCTTTTAAGAAACTATTTTTTTCTTTCCAATACGATGCTTCATTAAGGGATAAACCAACCACATAACTATCGAGATACTCATTAAGCATAGCGATAATCTTTTCAATTTCGTGTTTATCATAGTCAATCATTGCTTGTTCAAAAAGACCACCTTCACTTAAAAGTATGATCGTAGTATCTTGCTGGTGATTAACAACATCTTCTATGTTTAATGTAAACTCATCGCTATTGATTTTACTAGTTAAGGCACATAAATTTTTATACCCTACTAAGGTATGGGAAAGCATAATAAAAGGAAGGTTATGATCTGTTATTTGACACTCTAATGTAACTCCAATAATCGGTTTAATGTGATGCTTTTTGCACGCTACAATAAAAGGCATCACGCCAAACATTGATTTGTCATCGGTTAAGGCAATGGAAGTAAATCCCTTTTCTTTTGCACTTACGACGAGCTTTTCAACAGGTAACACCGACGATAATAAGGAATACACACTGTGAGTCATTAAATGAACGGCCATAATATCTTCCTTTGTATGTTTATGGGTTGTAATTAACACCTAAATGATCAAAACCTATTGCTTCTACAATCATTTGGTCACTTTCATAATATGTAATTTCTACTTGATCATCAATGGTCGCAAAAATAGCTTCAATGTGATCTTTTACAACAACTTTAAATAGTCTTGGATCTTCATTAAGGGTAATGTATAGCACCGTATCCCCTTCTGAGATAACACTGTATACTCCTGCAACAGTTCCAACAACTTGATCCATTAGCGAAGGTTCATCAATAATAACATCAAACTCACTTAAACGATTGCTATAGTCAGTTAAAGCTAATTGAATGTTTTCTCCAACACCAACCGCATCATAATTGCTAACTGCCACAAAAGAATACATTTTAACTAAACCTTCTTGGTCTTTTAAAGAGATAAAATACGTTGGAACATTACCAACATTAAGTAGCACTGGAAAGGTTGCTTGATAATTTAAATGTTGTACTTGTCCTTGTGCAGAACTCATTGCTGAGTATTCATCTGCTCCACCTACTTCATAAAAGACTGCTTCTTTTGTTCGCAAGTTAATTAAAGCAAACCCTACAATCGAACGATCTGCACCAACGGAAGTCATTCCTGAATAAACATACACTTGACCATCAATGGATACATAGTTATACCCTTCTGTTGTTTGAAGCATGTCCTTTTGACTAAACAACGTATTGAAGAAACCATTAACATAATAACCCCAATTGTCAATTTGACTCCATGCAATATTTGATGGTTGAACTCGATCTACCCATCGTGGTACATCTTTAAGATCGTAGTAATCACTTTCACCACTACTTGGATCCATGATGATGACTCCTTTTGCGGAAGGACCACCAAACCAACCAATCTCAGGTTCGACAACAGAAACGACCCAATATGGATTAAAATCATCGTCGACTTCTAATGAATATCCACCAATAATCGCAGTGCGATGATTAAACCGAATCTTACGCATTAAGTTTTCATTAAAGTAAGCATTTGGTGTGTAACGCATGCCATTAGGATAACTAATGAGTGACACATCATTAGGGTTAGTGACATTCACTGAAACAAATTGCTTAATTCCTTCAGAGCGATTATTAAACCATTTAATAATGTCTCGATAATCTAGAGCAGATAAACGATACATTGAATCATCTATACTAATAAGTGAATAATCATTATGGACAAAAAACTGAGATCCAATGCCAGCGACTGTACCAATTTGTTTTTCACCAAGTTGAATGGCAGTTTGCTTATCGACAACGGGAACTCGACTTAAATCCACTGTTTGAAAATCATTGGAAAAAGAACGTAACTCGCGTATTACAATTTGATCACGAAAACGAGCAGCATTTAAAAACTCAGAAGATAGTAAACTTAAAACAAACGTAAGGATTACAAGTAAAATACTTACTCCATACGCCTTTTTTGCGATTTTGTTTGTAGAAAAAGTTAATGCTTGATCTAGTGTTGCCCAAAAAGCAATCGTGATGGCAATCAAAATAATAAAACCAGGACTGCGTAAGTTATAAACAGGTAAAACGATATAATCCACAATACCATACACGATTAAGGTAATAATCAAAGCATACACATGACCAATTTTTCGCTTTTTCTTAGTCACTACAGTTGGTTTTTTTTGATTGAACAATTGTTCGAAAATCTTTTGTAAATCAATATTCATGTTGATCCTCCTTAATGGCTTGATCAATTTTATCAAGTATTTCATACACTTGTTGCTTACTCACATGTTTAACTGCACACGCAAGTGGATGTCCACCACCATTGTATTGCACGGCGATGTGATTGATTGGTGTGTTTTTTGATCGTAAGCTTCCATTGTAAGCATAATGTCCGTTTACTTTTATTTGAATAAATATCGCCCACACTTCAACTTCAAAAATATTCGCTAATGCATACACATATTCTTTGGCTAAGTTAGGATGCATTTGAAACTTTTCAAGGTCTTCCACATCAATAAAGGCAACCAATAAGTTTTCATGCACTAATTTTGCTTTGTTGCGGACAAAGGAAATAAAGGAAAAGTCTTTGTAACTAATGTGGTATAGCTTTTGATGTAGTTGATTAATATCGACGCTGCTTTCCATTAGCTGTGAAGCAATTCTTAATGTTTTTGCGGTTGTACTTTTAATCGAAAACATAATAGTATCACTTAACATACCTGCCAATAAATAAGTTGCGACATCTTTATCCAATGGTTGCTTTTGTGCATACAACAACATTTCTCCTACCATTTCACAAGTAGAAGAACTAGTAGTATCCACCCATTTAATATCCCCATAATCATCCACCAACGGATGATGATCGATTTTTATAATCTTTTTAGCCAATGCAAATCGTTGATCATCAATTCGTTCTTGATTAGCACTATCAAGTACGATGGCTAAAGAATCTTCAATCACCTCTTCACTTGTAGGTATCGGCTTTGGATACTCAATCCCTTTTACAATACTATGAAAACCACAAGCAATGACTTGCTTGTTTGGATAAACGCTTTTAATGTACGTTGCTAATCCAAACTGTGATCCTAAAGCATCATGATCAGGGTTGATGTGTCTAAAAATGGTGATTGTTTTTGCTTGATGAATTTCCTCTAAAATCGCTTGTATATTATTAGTCATTAATTAGTTTTAATGTATCTTGAGCAATAACTAGCTCTTCATTGGTTGGAACTAACCACACTTGAACTTTGGAGTTTGGCTTAGAAAGCAAGGTTTCCTTACCACGAGTTTTAAGATTTAACTCAATATCAAGCTCAACGTGCAATGCTTTGGCAATTTTCGCCACAACATCATAGCGTACACCATAGTCATTTTCACCAACACCACCAGTAAAGACAATTGCATCAACGCCACCCATTTGGACAAAATAACTACCAATGGTTTGGGCAATACGATTGGCATAAATATCACGTGTTAAACGAGCACTTGGATCGCCTTCATCAATTGCTTTTTCAATATCACGAGCATCACTAGATAATTCACTAACACCTAACATACCTGATTTTTTATTTAAGATATTAATAACATCCTGCGCACTTTGACCTGTTTTATCCATAATAAACGTTAAAATTGCTGGATCAATATCACCCGAACGTGTTCCCATCATAATACCTGCAAGTGGTGTAAACCCCATTGAAGTATTCACGGATTTACCTTGACTAACAGCCGCAATGGAAGCTCCATTACCTAAATGACAAGTAATGATGTTTAACGTTTTTATTGAAGCTCCCATAAGCTCTGCAACACGGTGCGCAACATAAAAGTGAGACGTTCCATGAAAGCCATAACGACGTACTTTATACTTTGTATAGTATTCCTTTGGAATTGGGTACAAATACACATCCGGTTCCATGCTTTGATGAAATGCTGTGTCAAATACTGCAACATGGGTTGCATGTGGTAGTTGCTTTTTAAAAGCACGATAACCAACAAGGTTAGCAGGATTGTGTAGTGGTGCTAAATCTGATAACTCTTCAATAGCATCTTCTACATCCTGATCAATAATGACGGAGTTTGAATACTTCTCACCACCATGAACCACACGATGACCAACACCAACGATTTCTTGTAAAGATGCGACGATGTTTCGTTTAACTAGTTCATCCAACAACATTTCAACCGCAACTTTATGATCATTGAAGTCTTGATGAATTGTTTCTTTCTTACCATCCACTTTAATGGAAAAAATACCATCATCAATTCCTATTCTCTCAAATATACCACTACATAATACCGTTTGCTCAGGCATTTCAAACAATTGAAATTTAAGTGAAGAACTACCTGCATTTACAGAAATAATTTTACTCATATTTTTCCTCCTATAGTTTATCTAGTTTTTCAATAAGTTCATCGATTTCTTCGATATTTTTACTTTTAAGCTCAACAAGTAACCTTTGAAGTTGTTGATACATTTCTAAAGCACCTACTTGTCTTTCAACCTCTTCTAAACGTTTGCTTGCCCTTGTAATCGTATCATACACAGCATTGTGTGATATGTTTAACTCATCGGCAATTTCACGCAACGATAAATCTTGTTGATAATAATAATGCATGATATCTCGTTGTTTTTTTGTTAATAAGTTTTCATACCAATCCAACAAATCATTCATACGAGCTGTTTTGATTATCATACAACACTCCTTCAAACATGCTATACAAATACGCTTCTTTATCAAAGATGACAAGATCATCCATCTTTTCACCCAATCCAACAAAGATAACACCAATATCTGTTTCATGTTTTACACTCAATATGACACCACCTTTAGCTGAACCATCTAGTTTCGTTAAAATAATGCCACCTACTTCACATACTTCCATAAACACTTTCGCCTGATTTAATCCGTTTTGACCTGTTGTTGCATCAAGTACTAACCATATTGCATGTGGTGCACCAGCAATCTCACGATCTAACACACGAAACATTTTATTTAACTCGTTCATTAAATTTGTTTTATTTTGCAATCTTCCTGCAGTATCACACAAAAGGATATCTAAGTTTTGTTCTTTTGCGATGCGAGATGCATCCACAAGCACTGCGCTTGGGTCCATTTGATTTTTTGCAGGACCAATAAAAGTGACACCAATTTTCTCAGCCCATATTTCAAGTTGCTTAATGGCTCCAGCTCGAAAAGTATCCGCAGCCACAACCCCAACCTTTAAGCCTTCTTTTTTATATTTGTTGGCCAATTTAGCAATGGTTGTGGTCTTACCACTTCCATTTACACCAACAATTAAGATGACAGTTGGACCTGTTGCACTCATCATTACATCAAGTGGAAAATCGCCATAAAACTGAGAAATCACTTCCATAAACAAGGATTTTAACGATTCATCCACATGTTTATAGTTCCCTTTAATTTGTGTTTTAAGTTCATCCACAATTGCATTTGCAGTATGCAAAGATACATCACTTTGAATAAGGGCAACCATCACATCTTCAAACCAATCTTCATCAATGATTCGACTATCTAAAAACAATCCATCAAACACTTCATCGGTTTTCTTTTTAAAAGCATTAAGTCCAGAAATGTAAGCATCTTTGTCTTTCTTTTTAAAGAAAGATTGCTTTAGTTGATCAAGAAAGGCCATCTTTATTTTCCTCGCTATCATCGCTCATTTTCATCGCATCAACAAGTTGTACTCGAATCATTTCACTAACACCATCTTCTGGCATCGTAACACCATACAAGACATCGCATAAGCTCATCGTGCCAGGACGATGGGTAATAACAACAAACTGCGTTAAATCGGCAAAATTGTTTAAGTATTTAGCAAAGCGTTCTACATTTCCTTGGTCCAAAGAAGCCTCAACTTCATCAAACACACAAAGTGGAACATGCCTTACTTTTAAGATTGCAAACAACACTGAAATTGCAATTAAGCTTTTTTCACCACCAGAGAACAAATTAATGCTCTTAATTGTTTTCCCTGGAGGAAATACTTCAATATCAACACCACTATTTAATAAATCATCGGGCATGTCTAAGATTAGTTTAGCACGACCTCCACCAAATAAAGCAGAAAAGATTGTTGGTAATTCTTCATTGATTTTTTCAATCATGTCTTTAAAGCGAACAATCATCTCTTGATCCATTTCATCGATGATTGTTAACAACTCATCTTTTGCTTGCGTTAGTTGCTCTAGCTGAGTCACTAAAAATTCATACCTCGAGTTTACTTCTTCATACTCTGTTGGTGCATCCATGTTAATGTTACCCATGTTGTTTATTTCTTGGCGTAAACTCATCACTTCTTGTTGTGCTTCTTCTATGTTTTCTAAAGTATCTAAGGTCCGTGCATATTCAATGGTCATTTGATAATCGCTATTTAGACGTTCTACATAATGCGCATAATTGGTTTTCATTTTTGACAACTCTAACTCAATCGCACGTTCTTTTGAAAGCACATCGTTGTACTCTTTACGAAGTTGATGCAGTTGTTTTTCTTTACGATCAACTTCAAAAAGCAAGTCTACTTTTGATTCACGTTTACTATTTATGTCACTTGTTATTTGATCTCGTTTATAATACACATCATTTAACGCTTTGATTAATGACTCTTCAAAGTTCTCACTTGAATTTACAAGTGATGGAGAAAGATTTTCTAACTCCCCTTTTAATCGTTCATATTTTGATCGCTTAGCATCAAGTACTGGTTCAAGTTGCGCTAAGGAAATACGTCGTTGCATCAAAGTTTCATGAAGCGTTGCTTTTTGTTGTGCTAACTCTTCTAATTGAGTTTGTTGATGCTGTTGTTTTTCTTTTAAACTTGCAACTTTCTCATCCATGCTTGCTAATTCTGCTTTAGCACCAATTAGTGAAGAATGTTCTTTTACTTTTCCTCCACTCATTGTTCCACCTTTATGAATAACATCACCATCTGTCGTTACAATTTTATAGTTGTAATTTAGTAGTGTTGCTAGTTTGTTTCCTTTTGCTAAATCATCGACCACAATCACATTATCCAAAAAGGCTCTTGATAAAGGGTCATCCGTTAATGATTCTGTAACAAAATGACTTGCCACACCTAAATATCCTTCACTGTTTTCACAAACAACAATTGCTTCATTGGACAAATAGCGATCTTTTAACACTGTTAAAGGAATAAAGGTTGCACGTCCACTTTGATTTTGCTTTAAAAATGAAATGGCATTGCGTGCTGCTTTTTCATTGTCACACACAATATGAGATGCAGCAGCACCAAGAGCTGCATCAAGGGCTAGTTCGTAGCCTGATTCAACTTCTAAACATCCAACAACACTATCGATAACCCCATATAAACTAGCTTTAGCGGATAAAACCGCGTTTGTGCCTGCTTGAGATAAAAATGGGCGCTCTACCATGTTTTGCAACACTTCTTTTCTAGAACTTGTTTTAGATAGTTGATTGTTAATTAAATCAAGGTTTGTTTGTTCATTAAGTACAAATTTATTGATTTCAATTAGTTGGTTGTTGATGGTTGCTATGTCTTGTTTTAGAGTGTCTCTACGTGCTAGACGATCATCATATTCTAGTTTAGCTTCTGAAAGTAGTGTTGCTAGTTGTTCACTTTTTTGTTCAACATTCCCTACTTCTAGTTCATATTTACGACGCTCATCCAACTCTATTTTTCGTGTTTCTAATGTTTGAATTTCATTTACTACATTCATTAGTTCTTCTTGTAAAACAGCGATATCTTTATCTTGATTATTTGCTTTTTCTTTATGTTGCATCATGGATGTTTCATTAACATGCATCGCTGTTGCTTTTAAAGAACTTTGTGTTTGCAAATCAAACAAATCGTTTTCCATTTGATCAATTTCTTTTGTTAACTTATCAATTAAAGACACCAAAACAGCAATTTCAATTTTTTGTAATCGCTCTTTTTTCTCTTGGTATCGTTTCGCTTTTTTAGCTGCTCGCTTTAAAGGATTAACTTGCTTTTCTAGCTCATAAACAATGTCATTAACACGATCAATGTTTTCTTGAGTACGATATAGTTTAGAAACAGACTCA
This sequence comes from uncultured Erysipelothrix sp., assembly GCA_964479585.1. GTDB lineage: Bacteria > Bacillota_I > Bacilli_A > Erysipelotrichales > Erysipelotrichaceae > UBA6182. The sequence continues at coordinate 2,268 of CAYZMP010000040.1, read as the reverse complement.
TTTTTACGCTTTTTATACTTAGAAACACCAGCAGCTTCTTCAAAGATAAGTCTTCTCTCATTTGGCTTAGCTTCTGCAAAATTGCTTACATTTCCTTGTGAAATCATGCTTAAGGAATCTTTACCAATACCACTATCTGATATCAAATCCACAATATCTTTTAAACGCACTGGATTATTGTTAATAAAATATTCGCCCCCAGAAGCATTACGATGCAACTTACGTGTAATCGATACTTCTTCATAAGCAATATCCATAATGTGTGAACTATTATCAAAAACAAGTGTTACTTGTGCTAAGTTCACCATTTTTCGTTTGCTTGAACCATTAAAAATTACATCACTCATGGATGCACTTCGCAATGACTTTACCGATTGTTCCCCTAGTACCCATCGAATGGCTTCTGCAATATTGCTTTTACCACATCCATTCGGTCCTACAATCCCAGTAATGTTGTTGTTAAAATTTATAACGGTTTTATCCGCAAAGGATTTAAATCCTGACATTTCTATTCTTTTTAGAAACATGCAAAACCCCCGTTCTACAAGATAACATTATACCGTATATCCACTCAAAAATAAATGAAAACATACGATAATCGCAATACTTTAAAAGTGTCTACAACAAAAAAAAGAAAGCGTTTCGCCCTCTTTAGTTTTTCGTGTAAATATTATGTGATGGAAATGGAATGTCAATTCCAGCTTCATCAAATCTTCGCTTACAACTTTCTCTTAAATCGTTAATCATTGCCCAACCACTTGAAAAGTCTTCTGACCATAAGTTAGCTCGTAAATCAACAGAGAAATCGCCTAAATTAAGCAAAATAACTTTTGCTTTAGGGACGTTATTAGCAATATCTTCTTGTGAACGCATATCGAGTACGGCTGGATGTTTTTCAATCTCTTCAAGCATAATTTTGCGAGCTAAATCAAGATCACTTGAATAACTAATCGACATAAGCAAATGATTTATTGCCCGTTTGTCCACTGAATCTTTGTTTTCAATAATTGCGGTGTTCATGATGCTATTTGGAATAATAACTACTTGATTTGTAAATGTAGTGATCACAGTATGTCGCAAATTAATATCATTTACCGTTCCAAAAACACCTTGAGCACGTAATTCAATCAAATCACCTACCGAATAAGGTCTGAAAAATGAAATGAAAAACCCAGCTATAATGTTTGAAAATGCTTCTTGTGCTGCAAAACCAACAACCAATACTGCAACACCAGAACCAGCTAATAATGAAACAGAAATATTTCTAAGTGGAATAATTTGAGTTATGATACCAAAGATTGCAAAGGCATAAATAACTGCAAAAATCATTCGACCTGCAAAGCGTGCTCCTGTTTCATCGATTTTGCTTTTTACTACCATTTGACGAATAACTTTACGAATAAATATTCTTAAAATCTCTACAACAACCAAAACAATGGCTAGTGTGATTAAAAATCCTACCAAACCTGCTTGAAAATATTGATTGGTTGCATCTACAATGTTTTGCCACATATTTTCTTACCACCTCGAGTTTTATTGTAACAAGTAAGCTGTGTTGTTTCAAATCATTCGATACCATTGATACTATTAAATGCTGTAGAAGCATTGTTCACGTTATAGTTTAATGCGATTGTGCAAGACTTTGCCTAATATCATAATTTCTTTTGTGTCTATTTGCGATAATTCGTATTCCATCGGTGTGTAATTATCATTTTCAGGTTTTAAAATAAGTTTGTCGTTTTTAATAAACACACGTTTGACAGTAGCTTCTTGATCAACTAATACAATTGCGATATCGCCATTATCCACCATCGCTTGACGACGCACAAAAAGTTCATCTCCAGGATGAATACGAGCGTTAATCATTGAATCACCAATAACTTTCAAATAGAAATATTCTTGTCCATCATCAGCCATCATTACTTCATGTTCCCCCATGTACTCTTGAATAGCTTCAAGTGGTGATCCACCAACAACAGTCCCTACTATTGGAATCTTACGTTTTTTGATGGGATCATTAAAAAAATCATTGACTGAACAATCATACAACACGGCTAGTTGTTCAAGCACCTTTATTGGTGGTAAAGCATCGTTGCTTTCCCATTTTTGAATGGTCGTAAATGATTTATACCCTAAGTGATGTGCTAAATCTTCTTGGCTATAACCATGTTTTTTACGAAGCGCTTTAAGTCGTTTTCCAAGTGTCATCTTTACCTTGTATGATGATTATGTACCTTAAGGGTCATAAAAATCATACGCTCCTTTCAT
>CAYZMP010000039.1:0-15891 GCA_964479585.1 uncultured Erysipelothrix sp. | reverse complement strand
TTATGTTGCTTGTTTATCAAGTTTATAAATTTGAGGTGATGTTATCTTTGAAAATGGCACTATAAACCTTTGACAACATTAAAACACTATTGATTGATTATAACTCCTATCAAATTTATAGTGAAAGTAGATAAAAATCTTATCGAAAGGGGTTTATGACATGAGAGAGAATATTCAACGTTTTGGTCGCTTTTTAAGCGGCATGGTTATGCCCAACATTGGAGCATTTATTGCTTGGGGATTTATAACCGCATTATTCATCGATACAGGTTGGACACCAAATGAAGAGTTGTCTTCATTAGTGGGTCCGATGATCGTCTATTTGCTACCTGTCCTTATTGGTTATACCGGTGGTAAATTAGTACATTCGACAAGAGGGGGAGTCGTTGGTGCTGTTGCTACAATGGGAGTTATTGTAGGAACAACAATCCCGATGTTCATTGGGGCAATGGTAATGGGACCTTTTGCTGCTTACTTAATGAAAAAAGTAGATAAAATGTTCGAAGGTAAAGTCGCTGCTGGATTTGAAATGCTAGTCGCCAATTTCTCATCAGGAATATTGGGTCTAATCTTAGCCATTGGAGCATTTCTAGTTATTGGACCTGTTATTCAAGCGGGTAGTGATGCCTTAAATGTTGCGGTAACATGGATAGTAGAAGCGGGTCTATTGCCTTTTGCTTCATTATTTATTGAACCAGCAAAAGTATTATTTTTAAACAATGCTTTAAACCATGGAGTCTTAGGACCACTTGGTGTGGAACAAGTTGCTGAAGTAGGAAAATCAGTATTCTTCTTACTTGAAACAAACCCAGGACCTGGTTTAGGGGTCTTGGCTGCTGTATGGATGTTTGGTAAAGGATTAGCGAAACAATCTGCTCCTGGATCAATCATCATTCATTTCTTTGGTGGAATTCACGAGATTTATTTCCCATATGTTTTAATGAATCCTATCTTAGTATTAGCAGTAATAGCTGGTGGTGCAGTTGGAGTATTAACCTTTGTAGTCTTAGGTGCAGGGTTAGTTGCTACTCCTTCACCTGGTAGTATCTTTGCTTTAGCCGCTATGGCACCTCGAGGTGGTCTACTACCTGTATTATCTGGTGTAACTACTGCCGCAGTTACCTCATTCTTAGTGTCTGCTATATTGCTACGATTCTCAAATCCATCTGCTGAGTTAGATCAAGCGAAAGAAAAAGTAGCTGAGCTAAAAGGTACGCCACTTAAAAAAGCAGAAGTAAGCAAAATTGTATTTGCATGTGATGCTGGAATGGGATCAAGTGCTATGGGAGCCACAACACTACGCAAAAAAATCAAAGCTGCAAACTTGGATATTGAAGTAATTCATACCTCAATCGAAGAGATTCCAGCGGATGCACAAATGGTTGTGACACACGAATCACTAGCAGCACGCGTTAGTCAACGCTTACCAAAAGCAGAAGTGATTACCATTGCTAATTTTGTTGGAGCACCAGAATACGATAGTTTAGTTGAACGTTTAAAAAAATAATGATACACATAGGGCTACGAAAGTAGCTCTATTATTTAATTTTGGCACTATATTTATGCAAAAACTTGAAGGTGTTGTCTCTATAGATAGGTTGAAGCTTGGTATAATAGTTTTGTGAGGTAAACTTATGACATTAATGCGACCATTATTTTCACCAAGGTTAACGAAATTATTGCTTGAACTTCTAAAACAAGATGATTATGTTTCGACAGAATCCTTGGCAAAAAGCATTAATACAAGTAAGCGAACGTTGTTTCGTGAAATTTCAGGATGCAATGCTTTATTAGAACCATATCAGATAGAGTTGATATCAAAAACAGGATTAGGTGTGAAAGTAGAAGGTAGTGAGTCAAACAAGCAGTTGTTATTGTCATTGCTTAATGAGTTAGCACTTAGTAGTGGGTACTATGATATTGATAAGCGTCGAATGTTATTGACAGCTGAAATACTAAAGAATAAAAGCATAAGCAAGTTGATTCATTATGCACAAATCTTTGATGTATCAGAAGCAACAATAAGCAATGACTTAACAGTGTTGGAAGAGTGGTTTTCTATGTATCGATTACGATTAACAAAAAAGCCTGGTTATGGTATTGAACTTGTTGGTAATGAAGATGATGTACGAAAAGCGATGACAGATTTTGTCCATGATCAACTTAAAGAAAACAAACTCATTGATTTGATTTATTTATATGAAGATGATTTTGACTTAAAGGAGTATTTTAGTCAATACGATAATGCAAGTATTCTAAGTTTGCTTAACGATAAAATACTAACAAAAGTTATTAAAGTTATTCGAACGAGTGAATTTAAATATGTTCAAAAAATGGCAGATAGTTCTCTTATTGGTTTAATCATTCATTTGACCATCGCCATTGAGAGGTTATTATCCGATGAGATCATAAGCATGGATGACGTTCTTTTAAAAACATTGGAAAGTGATGAAGATTATTCAAAAGCAAAAATGCTTACAAAAAGTGTGGAGCAAGCATTTGAAATCAAGTTTCCTAAAGCAGAAATTGCCTTTATTTTAATGCATTTAAAGGGAGCTAGATTAAGAGACATGCAAGTCGATCAAAACAGATCAACATCCATTGATGATATCAAGCTAAAACAAACGATATTAAAAATGATTGAGTCTTTTCAGAAAATAATGAATGTAGACATGTTGGATGATGATGTGCTTATCAAAGGGTTACTAACACATCTACGTCCAGCAATAACACGTTTAGATTATAAACTAAGCATACGTAATCCACTATTAGAACAAATTCAAACCCAGTACACAGATATATTTGAGGCAAGTAAGCAAGCGGTTGTTGCTTTAGAAGAAGGATTAAAACAACCAATACCAATCGATGAAGTAGGGTATGTAGCTCTTCATTTTGGTGCCGCTATGGAGCGGTATCATCAGAAAATGAATGAACATATGTCATTAAAAATTGGAGTTGTATGTGCAAGTGGTATAGGTATTTCTAGTTTGTTATCTTCTCGAATAAAAAACATATTTCTAGATCTTCAAATGGTAGTTCCATTAGCGTTGGAAGATGTGAATCCACAAATTGCCAAACAACTAGATTTACTAATTACGACAATGCCATTAGAACATAGTCCGATTCCGACTGTTTTTGTTCAACCACTATTGTCTGATCAAGACATTGAAAATATATCCGTTGCGATAAAAGAGTGTAAGCAAAGTAAACGCGAAGGTCTTATAGCACCATCTGTAGACAACAAACAAGATCCATTAGAAACCTTAGCTCAAATTAACTTAATGATTCAAAAGTTGCGTAAGCAATTTAGTATCACGACACTTGATCATACGTTGTCGTATGAACAAATCATTGATAAAGTTTCTCATCTAAGTGGAGCACACGCCAAACAAGCTAAAGAGATTAAATCAGCATTACTGTTAAGAGAACAACATGGATCAGTGTTTGTTAAAGAGGCGAAGTTATTGTTATTGCATGCAAAGATAGAACATCTCGATCAGCCAATATTAAAACTATACAACAGCAAAGAAGCATTCATACATTTAAGTGATCAACCAACACATCAAATTATGGTCATGATTGCTAGTAAAAAAGGTGATGCTAATGCTGTAAAGATGTTAAGTATGATCAGCTCTAGTCTTATTGAAGAAAACCACTTTGTTCAAACACTATTAGAACAACAAGAAAACGATATTCATCACGCACTTGAAAGCATACTACAGAAATGGTATCGAAATGAAACAATGGCGAGATTGAAAAATTTATAGAAAGAGGAAAAACCATGATATTTAAGAAAAATAAACCAGCAAAAAAAGAGATTTTATTAAAAGAAAACATTTGCATTTCAAAGGATAATTATGATGTTTCCTCAGCCATACACAAAGTAGGAGAAATGCTTGAAAATGGTGGTTATATCCAACATGAATACATCGAAGCGATGAAAAAGAGAAACACATCGTTGTCAGTGTTTTTAGGGAATTACTTAGCTGTTCCTCATGGTGAGTTTGAAGCAAAAAAACATATATTGCATAGTGGTATTAGTGTATTAGCTTTGCCTAATGGAATGGATTGGGATGGAAACAAAGTTCACTTTGTCATAGGATTAGCAGGACAAGGTGAAGAACATATGGAAATACTAAGCAACATAGCTCAATTATTTCAAGAAGAAAAAGACGTGTTAAACCTTATGAGTGCTACAGTAGATCAGATTTATAAGGCATTTACAAGTAGCCAATCATGAAGATTATAACCATTACACTAAATCCATCCATTGATAAAACTTTGTATTTAGACACCCTTGATGTAAATCAACTCAATCGAGTTAAAATGACAGTAGAGCATGTCGCAGGCAAGGGTATTAACGTTAGTAACAACCTTCACATGTGGCATGTTGAATCATTAGCTCTTGGTTTTGTCGGGGGATTACAAGGCAAACAAATCAAGGACTATTTATCTGAAAAGAAGATTCAACATGACTTTGTAGAGGTTAAGGAAAACACACGTGTTAATTTAAAAATTAAAACTAGTGATAACATGTTAACCGAAGTGAATGAACCAGGGCCAACCATAGATAAAGAAGATGTCGATGTTCTATTTGAAAAGCTTAAAAAGCATGTTACATCAGATTGTATAGTCGTTTTATCTGGAAGTGCTCCACCTTCATTAAATCCATCCATTTATAGAGATATTGTTGAATATGCAAAATCAATGAATGCTTATGTAATTTTAGATGCCGATAAGCAGGCATTGCATCAAGGGTTAAGTGCGAACCCAAACATGATTAAGCCTAATGAAAAGGAAGTGCAAGACTTTGTAAACTCATCACAACCACTAACAATGGATCAACTAATTAATCAAGCAAATAAATGGATCGCTGAGGGATTAGAAACAATCGTCATTTCTATGGGTAGTAAGGGAGCATTGTTTGTACGTCAACAACAGGTTATTTATGCAAAAGGTTTATTAGTTAGTGTAGAAAGTCCAATAGGGGCAGGTGATTCGATGGTTGCTGCGATGGTGTATGCAAAATACAAAAACATGAATTTTAAACAAAGTTGTGAGTTTGCAGTGGCTGCTTCTGCCGCAACAGTAGAAACAGTTGGTACTCAACCAGCAACATTAGAAGCTATAAAAAAGAAAATTGACGAAGTTAAACTAGAAGAGGTAAAAGTATGAAAACAAAAGGCGTACGATTGTATGGTGTCGATGATATTCGATATGAAGAATTTGAACTTCCAGAAATAAAAGACGATGAGATCTTAGTTCGTGTGATGTCCGATAGTATTTGCATGTCCACATACAAAACAGTAAAACAAGGAAAAAAGCATAAACGTGTTCCCCAAAATGTGGATACCAATCCAGTAATCATAGGTCATGAAACAGCCGGTGATATTGTTAAGGTTGGAAAAATGCATCAAGATAAGTTTAAGCCTGGTCAACGATTTGCGCTTCAACCAGCACTTAATTACAAAGGGTCATTGGCTTCTCCAGGGTACTCCTATGAGTGGTTTGGTGGTGCAACTCAGTATACCATTATTCCACCGGAAGTGATGGAACTTGGTGCACTCATGGTGTATGAAGGAGATGCTTACTTTGAAGCATCACTTGCAGAACCAATGTCTTGTATTATTGGGGCTTACAAAGCAAATTATCACACATCAAAAAGTGAATACATTCATAAAATGGGTGTTAAAGCCAATGGAAACTGCATGATTATGGGTGGTTGTGGTCCTATGGGACTTGGAGCCATTGATTATGCTTTACAGTTAGATAACCCACCAAAACGTTTGGTAGTCACTGATTTAAGTGAAGAGCGTTTAGAAAGAGCACAACAAGTGTTACCTGTTGATGATGCAAAAAAACGTGGTATCGAATTAATATACATTAATCCAAAGGATTATGATGATCAAAACAAAGCATTAATGGAGTTAACTGACAATCAAGGCTACGATGATATCTTTGTGTATGTTCCAGTAGCATCTCTTATTGAACAAGCAGATTCTTTATTAGCTTTTGATGGTTGCTTAAATTTCTTTGCAGGACCAACTGATAAGACCTTCAGTGCAAAAATAAACATGTACAATGTCCATTACTTAAACACCCACGTTATGGGATGGACTGGCGGTAACAACGATGATTTACTTGAAGCGTTAGATTTATCTGCTAAAAAACGCATTAACCCAAGCTTGATGGTAACCCATGTTGGAGGACTTGATAGTGTTGTGGATACCACAATGAATCTTCCTTTTATATCTGGTGGTAAAAAACTAATATACACCCATGTAGAAATGCCACTAACAGCCATTGAAGACTTTAAAGAGTTAGGTAAAACAGATCCACTATTTAAGAAACTTGATGATGCAGTATCAAAATCACAAGGATGTTGGAATAAAGAAGCAGAGGATGTCTTGTTAAATCATTTCAATGTAGAGATTAAGTAATGAAAAAGCACTTCTTAAAGGAGTGCTTTTAAGTTAACGCATACTCATTATGGCAATAATGTTATACTGTTATTTCGATTTGATTATGTTCATTATCTAATATACAACTCTCATAATAACCATCACCAGTAATACGTGGTCCGCTAATTTTTGTGTATCCATCATTTACAAGACGCGTTGTTAAGGTGTCTACCTTTTCTTTTGAACCAACACTAAATGCTAAATGTGTAAACCCTGTAACATGCAAATCAAGATGCTTATGTGTTAAATTAGGTCGATGCATCAGTTCAAGTGTGGCACCACTAGTAAAGGTTAGAAAATAAGTTTCCAATCCACTCTTGATGTTGTGATATTTTTTGTTTGATGTTGCATTAAAGTAAGTTTCATAAAAGTGTCTGCTTTTTTCTAAATCTTGAACATACATAGCTATATGACTGATTTTCATCGTATCCTCCCCATGACTATTTAAGTATATTTTATCATATAAAAAACCGGAAATTTCCGGTTTATGTTAAATGAGCCACAAGTTCTTTTGCAAACTCTTGTATTTTCTGATAATCATCACCTTCTGGTGTAAATTCAATCTTGACACTTTCTGCACCTTTAATTGCTCCTGCCTCTAATAGTACTTGTGCAAAATCATCAACTGATTTACAGTATGCATCATCATACGACATGTCTCCAGAACCAATTGTTCCAAAGACTTTTCCTGATAAATCAAGACCTTGGAGTTCTTCAAATAAAGGTACGATTTCATCAGGTAGATCACCATAACCATAAGTATAAGTAGCTACGATACAAAGATCAGCGCTTAAAAACTCAGCAGCAGAAGATGTTGTGCATTCACTTACATCTACTTCTACATGTAAGTCTTGTAAATTTTCTTTTAAGATATCGACAATTTCTTGTGTGTTGCCGGTTTGACTAGCATATATAATTTTTGCTTTCATACATACCATCCTTTCATATTAATATTGTAAGTCTCTAAGGTGTGACAATCAAGTTAAGTACAATATATGATACTTTATACAAGAGAATAGTTTTATTTTGTGAGGTTCATCAAAATATTGAGTATTTGACAAGAAAATATCACAAACAACATGACATCTTGTTCACGTTGTAAAATATGTTTAAATAGTCTAAAATAGCGTTGTACGCTTGGAGAAAAATATGATTAAAAACCAAACCATAACGCACGTTCCAACCGCTTGGATTGGACCGATATATTTTGAATCAATGAATTATCTTACCTTTAGTGAACAAGAAATAAGGCTAGATGCCCCTTTAGCAACTTATGAAACAACACTGTTTTATTCAGTCAATCGTGGTGTTAGAGTATTTGAGAAAATGAAAACACTAAAGACGACAGTAATCTCTGATATGATGACACGATCGCTTCTATTTGAAGCAACTTCATCAAAACAAGCAAGGGATGTTGCTAATCAAATTATCGCAAAAAAAGAAGATTATCAAAAAAGAGCAGTGAAGCAAGTTTCTAATTATGCACAGTTGATAAAAATAGATACACACATTGTGGATCAGTTTATTTTCTTACGATTTGCCTATGAAACAAGCAATGCCTCAGGTCATAACATGACTACCTTTGCATCCGATAAAATAGCACAACTTATTTTAGAGGAGTTTGACATGCTTAAGTATGTGTCTGTTTCTGCCAATTATTGTACAGATAAGAAAAACTCTAGTGTTAATGCAATATTAGGTCGCGGCAAGCATGTTGTGGCATCACTTGAAATTTCCAGAGATGTTTGTCAAGAAGTATTGAAAACAACCCCAGAAAAAATTGTGGAACTAAATATTAAAAAGAATTACATTGGCTCTATTATTTCAGGTGGTGTTCAAAGTGCCAATGCTCACTTTGCAAACATGTTGTTGGCCTTTTATATTGCTACTGGTCAAGATGGTGCTAATATCGTCGAAGGTTCTCAAGGTATTACTTACGCAGAAGTTAAAGATGATGCGCTCCATTTTAGTGTGACATTGCCAAATATTATCGTCGGTAGCGTAGGTCATGGTAAGGATAACCTTGATGCACAACATGCACTAGAAAAAATGGGTTGTACATCAGATTATTCAGCCTTAAAGCTCGCACAAATTGCGGCAGCATTAGTATGCGCTGGGGAGTTATCACTTTTAAGTGCGCTAACTAATCAAAATGAATTAACTAATGCCCATCGAGCACTTGAAAGGAAACAATAACCATGAACATAGGAATTGATAAACTAGGATTCTATGCACCAAAAAACACATTGGATTTGCGTGTGTTAGCACAAGCAAGAAACATAGATCCTGATAAATACACACTTGGTTTAGGACAAAAGAAAATGGCACTTCCATCTTTAAGTGAAGATGTTATTACTATGGCAGCTGAAGCTGCATCATCGATTATAAGCAAACAAGACATACAAGATATTGATATGGTGTTGTTTGCGACAGAAACAGCTGTAGACTTTTCAAAAGCTGCAGGAATCTATTTGCATGATTTACTAAATCTTAATCCTCATACAAGAGTTGTTGAATTAAAACAAGCATGTTATGCCGCTACCGCTGCTTTGTTTATGGCGATTGATCATGTAAAAGCACATCCAAATAAAAAAGTTCTTGTCTTAGCTAGTGATGTAGCGTGGTATGGTTTTGAAACAGCAGGTGAAGCTACTCAAGGTGCTGGAGCAATTGCAATGATTGTTTCTAAAGATCCTAAAATTGCCCAAGTTTTTGACGGTACTACGGTTGTAAAAAACAGAAGTGATTTTTATCGTCCATCATACTCAAGTGTCCCGATGGTGGATGGTAAGCTATCGATTGAATCATATAAAAGTATTTTAAAAGAAGCAGACTTAAAAAGAGCTTTTGATTATGTGTGTTTTCACATGCCTTTTGCGAAAATGGCAAACAAAGCAAATGATGCACTAACTTATCCAATATGTGATGAACATGTTAACCATGTAAAAGGATTTGGACAAGACATTGGTAATATATACAATGGATCGTTGTATTTGAGTTTACTGTCTGTTCTTATGCTAAGTGAAAAAGACTTATCGGATGAAACTATTGGTCTATTTTCCTATGGATCTGGAGCCATTGGTGAGTTTTTCACAGCCACAATTGTTCCCTCTTATAAACAAGGGATTAACGAAACATTTATACTTGATGTCATGAACACGCGTCAGTATTTAAGTATGACAGAATATACAGAAACAATGAGTATGGTAGAAAAAAGAGAAACAAGTGATACCTTTACTTTGGATGAGCGTTATATAGAAAAACACCAACAGTTTGTTTTAAGCAAAATTGTAAAAGGACATCGAGAATATAAAAAAGTGAGTAAAGCCTTATAAAGAACTCTTAAAGTAATGAATTAAAAAGTAAAAATACTGTGTTGTATTTTTCAACCATGTAGAGGTTAGCTTATGCAAAAGAAGATTCCTGTCATTATTGATTGTGATCCTGGTATTGATGATAGTTTTGCCTTACTATACGCATTAAACTCAACTAAGTTGGATGTTTTATGTGTTGTTAGTGTTGCAGGAAATGTCAGTCTTCGAATGACTACTTCTAATGCTTGCAACTTATTAGCAAACATTGTTAGTACTGTGCCTGTTTATGCAGGGAGTGAATCCCCGTTAAATGGAAACCCTTTGCAAGCGAAATTCGATCATGGTGTTTGTGGTTTAGGGAAATATGAGTTTAAAGAAAATAAATTAAGTAACTTTGTTGATGGAGATGGTATTGAAAAAGTATCACAAACAATTCAACAAAGTGATCAACCAGTTACGATTTTAGCACTAGGGCCACTAACAAATATTGCAAAACTGATTCAAACATATCCACAAGTCCTCTATAATGTTAAAGAAATTATTATTATGGGAGGTGGAGTGACTAAGGGTAATTATACTAAATATGCTGAGTTTAATATTCTATCTGACCCATTAGCTGCCAATATTGTTTTTCAATCAGGTGTATCATGTAAAATAGTCCCATTAGAAACAACAGAAAGTTGTCGTTTTAACAAAGAATTTTTCATCAAAATTAGTCAATCGTCATCCATCAAAGCACAATTGTTAACTTCTATTATAAATACTAACACGTCAATTTCTTCGATGAGTAAACAAGATGTCTGGTGGATTCACGATATGATTGCAGCGGTCGTGTTAACTAATCCAGAGTTTTTTGAATTTGAACCCATGATCGTGGATGTACAAACAAAAGCATCAGCAACAATTGGTCAAACTGTTTTTAAACAACAATTATCTAGTAATAATAATCCTAACTGTTATTTAGTTACAACCAATAAAGCTGAAATGATAAAAAATCATGCTTGTAATGTTCTGACACAATAGGTGAAGGGGTTTGATGATATTAAGGTTGCAGTATCAACAATACAAAGACAGTAAACATAATAAAAAAATATAAATGTTATAACCAAAAGCCTTGTTGTGGGCTTTTTTTGAAAGCGCAATCAAGCATTTGTTTGTGAAAATAAGATGAAAAGAGTAAAGAAAAGGTATTTTTATTCATATGCTTTGAAGTTCAAAATAACAACGTATAAGTGGTTATTTCATCATTAGTTGCTCTTTTGAGGTTAAATTAGTCTTGTTTTTGCTCTTTACAACTCAAAATATTCATTCTATACTTGTAAAAGCTTTGAAATTCAAAGTAATACTCAAAGGAGGTTCATTATGTTTGAACAAGTAAAACAAGTATTGGTGGATGCTATTCATGTGGATGAAGCATCGGTTACATTAGAAGCAAATTTAAAAGATGATTTAGATATTGACTCATTAGCAGCTGTAGAATTAGCACTTGAGCTTGAAAGTGAGTTTGATGTACGTATCGAAGATGAAGAACTAGCAAAACTTGAAACAGTGAATGATGTTGTGGAAATCTTAAATCAAAAATTAAATAACTAAGGGGAAATCCTTAGTCTTTTTTTAGGGAGAAATTATGGTCATTAAAAAAATAAAACAAATTATAAGCATGTTTGAAAATAGTAAGCTAAGTGAAATGGAAGTGGAGTTTGAAGATATTAAACTATCTTTAAAAAAGCCACAAGTTTCTTCAAATGTTAACATTCAAACAATACCAAACAATCTACCTACTGAAGATAAGAATATTCATTATGAAGAAAAAGAAAAAGGTGAGTGGATTACTTCACCACTAGTTGGTACATTTTATCGTGCTGCTTCTCCTACAAGCGATCCATTTGTGGCAGTAAATCAAGAGGTTGTTGTTGGTGATGTGATATGTGTTATTGAAGCAATGAAAGTCATGAACGAAATTAAAAGTACGGTAAGTGGTGTTGTAAAGGAAATTGCAGTTGACAACGAACAACTGGTTGAATTTGATCAACAGCTTATTAGGATTGAAAAACATGATTAAAAAAGTACTTATTGCTAATCGTGGAGAGATTGCTGTTCGTATACTTCGAACATGCAAAGAAATGAACATTGAAACAGTGGCTATATATTCAACTGCCGATCGTATGTCGCTTCATGTTCAATTGGCTGATCAATCCGTTTGTGTTGGACCGCCTTCTTCGATAGATAGTTACTTAAACATGAACAACATTATCGAAGCAGCCTTGTCTACTGGTTGTGATGCTATACATCCAGGATTTGGATTTTTAAGTGAAAATGCTGCTTTTGCATCGCTTGTTGTTGAGTGTGGATTGATTTTTATAGGTCCTAAAGCAGATATCATTGAAAAAATGGGGAACAAGATTAAAGCGAAAGAAATGATGAGGGAGGCAAATGTACCCATTATTCCTGGATCATTGGGAGTAGTTAAAACGCAACAAGAAGCAATGAGCATCGCAAAAGAGATTGGATTTCCTCTTATTATAAAAGCAAGTGCTGGTGGTGGTGGTAGGGGAATGCGAGTTGCTAAGAGCATCGATGAAGTTGTCCCGGCCTATATCAGTGCAAAAACAGAAGCTAAAGCAGCATTTGGTAATGATGATGTGTACATAGAAAAAATGTTTGAAAACACCAAACATATTGAAGTACAAATTATGGCAGATCAACATGGCAATGTTCTTCATTTATACGAGCGCGATTGTTCTTTCCAACGGCGTCATCAAAAAATGATTGAAGAAACACCATGCCATACACTTAGTAACAGTATTCGAGATAACATTGTACAAGATGCCGTTTTAGCAGCTACTTATGTTGGTTATGATAATGTTGGCACTATTGAGTTTCTACTTGATCAGCAAGACAATCATTATTTTATGGAGATGAACACTCGCATTCAAGTAGAACATCCTGTTAGTGAAATGATTAGTGGGATTGATTTGATTAAATGTCAAATTATTGCGGCTAGTAAGCGTCCACTACCATTCAAACAAGACGATATCATTATATCTGGACACGCTATTGAATGTCGGATTAATGCAGAAGATATTAAAAATAATTTTTCGCCATCACCAGGTAAAGTAGAGTTTGTTCACTTTCCTGCAGGAAGAAATGTTCGGATTGAAAGTGCAGTTTATAATGGAGCGATGATTTCTCCATATTATGATTCAATGATTGTAAAAGTTATCGTTGTTGCAAAAACACGTTTAGAAGCAATAAAAAAAATGAGACGTGCCTTAGAAGAAATGATAGTGGATGGTATAAAAACTAATGTTGAGTTTCATTATTTTGTCTTGCATCATAAGGAATTTATTGATGGCCATTATACTACTCAATTTGCGGATCAGTTTATAAAGGAGTTGTTATCTCAAAATGAATATATTCAGTAAACGAAAAGAACAACTAGATCGTTTTAAGGCATACTTACACAAAGACCAAGATAACCAGAGTATTAAAAGAAGTGTTCCAGAGATTATTGAAGTATGCCCATCATGTCATGGTGCGACTACAAAAGATACCTTAGAAAAAAACATGTATGTTTGTAACACATGTCAACATCATTTTACCCTTAGTGCAGATCAAAGAATAGCTTACCTGCTAGATAAAAACAGTTTTAAGGAAATAGATGCTCATGCTAAAAGTGCTAACAAAGATAACTTTACCATGTATCAAAGTAAACTTGATCAAGCCATAAGTAAAACAGGGCATAATGAAGCTTTTGTTGGGGGTATTGGTAAAATTAATAAACATCGTGTTTGCTTTGGTGTACTTGATAGTAACTTCATTATGGGGAGTATGGGTTATGTGGTGGGTGATAAGATTACACGATTAATTGAAACTGCCACAAAAAGAAAATGTCCACTTATACTAGTCATTGCTTCAGGTGGTGCTCGTATGCAAGAAGGGATATTATCATTAATGCAAATGGTGAAAACTTCTGCAGCTTTAGCACAATTTGATAAAGTAGGGGGATTGTATATAAGCATACTGACAAAACCAACTACAGGTGGTGTTAGTGCTAGTTTTGCAATGTTAGGAGATATTATCTTAGCAGAACCGAAAGCTATGATAGGATTTGCTGGTAAACGTGTTATTGAAAAGACAATCAATGAAACATTACCAGAGGAGTTTCAAAAAGCTGAGTTTGTATTAGAAAAAGGATTTTTAGATAAAATTGTAACCCGTCAAGAATTAAGAAAAACACTAAGTGATTTGTTAGATCTGCATCAGCATAGGAGACGATAAGATGAGCATAGAAAACCAAAAAAACAAAACCGTATGGGAAAAAGTAGTAATTGCTCGCGATGTTCATCGTCCTAAAGCAACTGATTACATCCCTTTGTTGTTTGAGAATTTTATCGAATTTCATGGTGATCGATGCTTTAAGGATGATCGTGCACTAATTGGTGGTGTAGCTTATTTTAATTCCATACCCATTACCATACTTGCACAAAATAAAGGAAAAACATTAGAAGAAAATTTAGTGTGTAATTTTGGGATGATGCATCCTGAAGGGTATAAAAAAGCAATGCGCTTAGCTAAGCAAGCAGAAAAGTTTAATCGGCCAATTATCACACTTATTGATACACCAGGAGCTTATCCTGGTAAAGGTGCTGAGGAACGTGGACAAGCTTCAGCCATTGCGCAATGCCTTGCTTTATTTTCGACCTTAACCGTTCCTGTTATTGCGATTGTGTTATCAGAAGGTGGTAGTGGTGGAGCACTTGCACTAAGTGTTGCTAATAAGGTTATTATGTTGGAAAATGCCGTGTACTCCATTTTATCCCCCGAAGGGTTTGCTTCGATTTTGTATAAAGATGAAACAAAAGCAAAAGAAGCAGCGGAGATCATGAAAATGACTGCCGCTGACTTATACGATGTTGGTTTTGTGGATTCAATCATTAAGGAACCAAAAAACGGAGCACAAGAAAACATTGTTCAAGTTGTTAATGCGTTAATTGAGCAAGTTTCTTTGGATTTACAAGAGTGTTTAAAAATGAAAGATGAAGCACTTGTTCGCTCTAGAAATGAGAAGTTTAGAAACATAGGGGTGATAGATTGAATACTATAAAAATAGAAGGTGTTGGCTATGCTCTTGGAGATTTGAGTGTCGATAACAAAATGTTTGAAAGCATATTGGATACTAATGATGAGTGGATAACTTCTCGAACTGGCATTTCTAAAAGAACCATTAGTACTAAAAAAAACACATCAGACTTAGCGGTTGAGGCTGCTTTAATGGCACTTAATGATGCACAGTGTTTTTCAAAGGATATTGATGCTATTATTGTTGCAACGATGACACCAGATTTTATCACACCAGCCACAGCACCACTTGTCCAAGAGAAGCTAAACATGAATGATCAACGTTGCGTTGCTTTTGATGTAAATGGTGCTTGTAGTGGGTTTGTGTATGCACTTCAAATTGCCGCAAGCATGATTAAAGCAAAACAAAGTAATCGTGTGCTTGTGATTGGTGCAGAAACATTTTCTAAAATAATGGATTACAACGATCGTTCAACGTCAGTATTGTTTGGTGATGGTGCTGGTGCGGTAGTTGTATCAAAAGGTGATGAAGAAAACACAATGCATTTTTATACTCAAAGCAAAGGTGACACTGATCAACAACTTTTTGTAAAAGGATTGGATCTACGAGATGGATTAAAAAACAAAAATCAACAAGTTGGTTATTTGCAGATGAAAGGGTTGGATGTGTTTCGTTTTGCTAGTTTTGCGATTGTGGATGCAATTGATGAAATTGTAAATAAAGCAAACATAAAACATACAGACATTGATTTAATCATTCCACATCAAGCGAACATTCGAATTATTCAACATGCGAGTAAACAATTAAACATACCAATGAATGTGTTTTATACAAATTTAGATGAAGTTGGTAATACATCTGCAGCTAGCATTCCATTAGCATTAGCACAAGCGAAAGAAAAAGGTTTATTAAAAGATAAAAAACATATCGTACTTGTTGGTTTTGGTGCTGGATTAACATGGGGTGCAGTTCATGTTGGATTATAAGGAGGAAAGTGTATGTTATTACATGAAATATTAAATATAAAATATCC
>CAYZMP010000038.1:0-15998 GCA_964479585.1 uncultured Erysipelothrix sp. | reverse complement strand
TCAAAAACAAATAGAGGATTTAAAACGAATTGAAACTATGTTAGACGACTTAAAAAAACGATGTCCAGATGAAAAAAGTTTACATGCTTGTCCGATAATTGAAACCCTAATTGAGGAAGAATGAAAGGAATTTTGAAATGAAACATAAAAAGACCTTTATTGCAGGGCTTATAGGTGCATTTTTGGTTTTGTTAGGTTGTGCTACACCTATTTTAGTTATTTTATTAGGTACGCTTGGATTAGGTGCAATAACAGGCTATTTAGATTTTGTTCTGATTCCTGTTTTAGCTGTTTTTCTTGGTTTAACTTTTTATGCTTATTCTAAATATGAAAAATCACATAAAAATAAGAAGATGTAAAAAATGAAAGAAAGAGTTGTTGCAATTGCTTCGATGTTTTCAGCTTTTTTAGCAAGTCTTTGTTGAATTGGCTTAGCGATCTTAATACCACTTGGTCTAAGTGGTTTAGCTGGAACACTTGCCGTTACGTTTGCGCCATATCGAATTTGGTTTATTGTTATCACTGTTGTTATGCTTTCTTTTGCTCATTTACTTGTATGGAAACAAAAAAATAGTTCAAAGAAAACGAAGAAGTTGTTATGGGTTAGTACAATCGTTTCTGGGGTAATGCTTATCTATACATTGTTCAGTCAGGGGATATAAGGCATGATGAAATATTTAATATATCTATTCATTATATTTGGATTGGTTGTTGTCCTTTCTGGGTGTGGTCAAAAAGCAGTTGAAGAAGGTTCAAAAACAAGTGAGGTTCCATCAGAAAACTTAGAATCTGTTTCGTTTAAAATAGATGGTTTTACTTGAGTATCTTGCGCTTTTACGGTGAGTTCCGCCGTTTCTAATTTAGAGGGTATTCAAGATATAGAAGTTGAAGGATCAGGAGAAACCCAACTTACATTTGATAAATCGAAAACTAGTTTAGAAGAAATTGAAGAAATAATTACTGATTTAGGGTATGAAATAAGGAAATAGGAAAATTTAAGATAAAACAGGAGGTTGAGGTAATGAATAAATTTAAGATAAATATTCAAGGAATGACTTGTACAGGTTGTGAAGAACATGTAGCCGTAGCACTTGAAAATGTGGGAGCTAAGAACATTGAAGCTAGTTTTCGTCGTGGTGAAGCAGTATTTGAATTACCCGATGATATTGGGGTGGAAAGTGCAAAAAAGGCAATTGATGAAGCAAAATACCAGCCTGGAGAAATAGAAGAAGTACAATCTGAAGAAAAAATAGTTTTAGGTGATGAGGGAGACTATGACTTACTTATCATTGGTTCTGGCGGGGCTGCTTTTTCGGCTGCGATTAAATCGGTTGAATATGGGGCAAAAGTAGCTATGATTGAGCGTGGAACCGTTGGGGGAACATGTGTAAATATTGGTTGTGTGCCATCAAAAACACTTCTTAGAGCTGGGGAAATCAATCATTTGGCAAAAGTCAACCCATTTATAGGTTTACAAACATCTGCTGGAAAAGTGGAATTAGCTCCTTTAGTAAAGCATAAAGATGAGTTAGTAAGCGAACTTCGGAATCAAAAATATGTCAATTTAATTGATGAATATGGCTTTGAGTTAATTGAAGGTGAAGCAATATTTGTTGATGAAAATACAGTTGAAGTTAACGGGAAGAAACTTTCTGCAAAGCGTTTCTTAATTGCAACGGGCGTTTCTCCTTCCTTACCGCCGATTTCAGGACTTGAAAAAGTGGATTATCTAACAAGTACAACATTACTTGAATTAAAAACGGTACCAAAACGATTAACGGTTATTGGTTCAGGATATATCGGAATGGAACTTGGGCAATTGTTTCATAATTTAGGTTCAGAAGTCACGCTTATGCAAAGAAGTGAGCGACTTTTAAAAGAATATGATCAAGAAATTTCAGAAGCCGTAGAAAAAGCGTTAATTGAACAAGGTATTAACCTTGTAAAAGGGGCAACTTTTGAGCGTGTAGAACAAGAGGGGCAAATCAAAAAGGTTCATGTAACAGTAGATGGTAAGAAAAAAGTGGTGGAATCAGAGCAGTTACTTGTTGCAACAGGAAGAAAACCAAATACAGATGCTTTGAAATTAAGTGCCGCAGGGGTTGAAGTTGGAAAACGAAAAGAAATCCTGATAAATGACTACGCTAGGACAAGTAATGAAAAGATTTATGCTGCAGGCGATGTAACATTAGGACCTCAATTCGTTTATGTAGCAGCATATGAAGGTGGAATTGTTGCCGATAATGCGATTGGCGGATTAAATAAAAAATTAGATTTATCCGTTGTTCCTGGCGTAATTTTTACAAATCCTTCGATTGCAACGGTTGGTTTAACAGAAGAACAAGCAAAAGAAAAAGGCTATGAAGTAAAAAAATCTGTATTGCCTTTAGATGCAGTTCCAAGAGCAATAGTAAATCGTGAAACAACAGGCGTTTTTAAGCTTGTTGCCGATGCAAAAACTTCAAAATTACTAGGGGTTCATATCGTATCTGAAAATGCAGGAGATGTGATATATGCGGCGACATTAGCCGTTAAGTTTGGATTAACAGTCGAGGATTTAAAAGACAGCCTTGCGCCATATTTAACAATGGCAGAAGGATTAAAATTAGCTGCTCTTACCTTTGATAAGGATGTTTCGAAATTATCTTGTTGTGCAGGCTAAGGGAACTTTTTTTACAATTCCCTATTCAAGTGAACCAGCTAATACTGTACTAAAGTGTGCAGTAGTTTAGCAAAGTCTACAAAAGGATTTCATACACTATTTTGCGATCACCCATTATATAAATGCTTTAAGGGATTTTCTAAGTGCATTTGTGGTCACAAAAATAATTTAACACTGATGATTTCGACATCAAATCTATATTTGATACCTTAACACCGCAGAGTAATAAAGGATGAACAATATGTCAGACTTATTATCCCTACCAGACATTAAAACAATAGAATCACCACAAGAAAATGAAACCGATATGATGTTTAAAGTTGAAGCAGTCGGACCACCTGAACGTTGTCCTGAATGTGGTTTTGACAAGTTGTACAAACACAGTTCAAGAAATCAACTAATTATGGATTTGCCCATTCGTTTAAAGCGAGTGGGCTTACAATTGAACCGTAGACGATACAAGTGTCGTGAATGCGGATCTACCTTCTGGGAACGCCTAATATCTGTAGATGAAAAGCGTAGTATGACCAAAAGGCTTTTAAAGTCCATTCAAGAGCAATCCATGTCTAAGACCTTTGTAGAAGTCGCAGAAAGCGTTGGTGTTGACGAGAAAACCATTAGGAACGTTTTTAAGGACTATGTGGCACTCAAAGAACGTGAATACCAGTTTGAAACTCCTAAGTGGCTTGGGATAGACGAGATACATATTATCCGAAGACCTCGGCTTGTATTGACTAATATTGAACGCAGGACTATTTATGACATCAAGCCTAACCGTAACAAGGAAACAGTCATCCAACGTCTTTCAGAAATCAGTGACAGGACTTACATTGAGTACGTCACAATGGATATGTGGAAGCCCTACAAAGACGCAGTGAACACTATCCTTCCACACGCTAAAGTGGTCGTAGATAAGTTTCATGTAGTTAGAATGGCTAATCAAGCCTTAGATAACGTCAGAAAGTCTTTGAAAGCTCATATGAGCCAAAAAGAAAGACGTACCCTTATGCGTGAAAGGTTTATCCTTCTAAAGCGTAAACACGATCTAAATGAACGTGAATCATTCCTCTTAGAGACTTGGTTAGGTAATCTTCCTGCCTTAAAAGAAGCCTATGAACTCAAAGAAGAGTTTTACTGGATATGGGATACTCCTGATTCAGATGAAGGTCGTCTTCGTTATAGTCAATGGAGACACCGTTGTATGTCCAGTAACTCTAAAGATGCATATAAAGACCTCGTGAGAGCCGTAGACAACTGGCATGTCGAAATATTCAACTACTTTGATAAAAGGCTCACTAACGCTTATACGGAGTCAATTAACAGCATTATTAGGCAGGTAGAGCGAACGGGTAGAGATTACTCGTTTGATGCCTTACGAGCCAAAATCCTTTTCAATGAGAAGCTCCATAAAAGGCGTAAGCCACGATTTAATTCAAGTGCTTTCAATAAAGCTATGTTACACGATAATTTCAATTGGTATGAAGTGAATGATCATAACATTACAGACAACTTTGGTGTCGATTTTTCCACACTTATTAAGAATTTGGAGAAGGGTGATTTATAAGCCCTTTTCCACCATAAAATCCGAATACCCGTTTTTATTTACTACGATAAAATTCATCTCTTAAAATACCATATTTAATACTATCGTAATATTCTCCTTGATAAAAACGTACTTTTCGTATACATGCTTCCTGTTTCATTGAACATTTTTCGCCGACACGAATCATAGCATGATTTTTTGACCATGTTGTAAAGCCAACTCGTTGAATATGTGAATAAAGAGTAAATAAATAATCCATCCAAAGATGACAAGCGGTTGTACCAATTCCTTTGCTTACGTTGTTTGTTGAGTAGATTAAAATACCAAACTCACACCACTGTTTTAGCTCTTTATCCATCCAATAAGCAAACATTTCACCTACAATTTCATCTTCGAATACAATCACACCACGATGATCAGATGAAATAGCATTTTTATAATACTGTTTAAAAAAGCTCTCTTTATCAAGGATGGGATCATTAAAGTAAGGGCCATTGGTAGCTCGCCATTGTAAATCAGCATTTTTGCCATAGCTTATGTTAAATAAGATATTTAAATCATCTTCGCGAATGGATCGAATAAACAGTGGTTTTTCTTTAGAAATAAGTTTCATGCATCCTCCAAACTAAAGTTTACTAAACAAATCCCAAGGATAAGTGGTCGGTAGTGATAATGTAAAGTTACATTGTTGTTTTGTCGTTGGATGAGTAAAGGATAGTCTACTTGCAAATAAAGCAATGTCATGTCCAACTTTTGCATCTTTGTTGTATCGATGATCATTAATAATGGGTAAGTTTCTACTTGCCATTTGAACACGTATTTGATGTGAACGTCCTGTAAGTAGTTGTATGGTGCACAAACTATAACCATCTACAAAGACGACATCAACTACGTTAAGCTGTGCAAGCTTACCATTTTTAGAAACAAAGGTTGTGTTGGTCTTTTTATCTTTTAATAAAGTATCTTCATAAAGACCAACACTTGGATATCCTTTAACAACGCAATGATATTGTTTGAGTACATCTTTACTAACAAACTGTTTTTGTAAACGCGCAGCTGCTTTTGAGGTCTTTGCAAGCACCATTAATCCAGACACAGGTCGGTCTAATCGATGAACTAATCCACAAAAAACATTTCCAGGCTTTTGGTATTTTTCTTTCAAATACGCTTTTGCGGCAGTAATAACATCAAGATCTTGGGTATTATCTTCTTGTGAAGGCATACCTGCGGCTTTGTTGATGACTAATAAATGATTGTCTTCGTAAATTACTTCGATGCTTGCCATATGCCACATACTCCTGCAGGTAACACACGTGAACTATCGTGATAGCTTATGCCTATTTCATCTGCAAGTATTTCACCATCATTAAACACATCATGCATAATGTTTTCGATCATTGTTGGAGATAAATTGGATGTGTAACTATTTAGAATTACAAACATTGGTTGTTTTGATAATAACTTCTTTATGTTATGCAACAAGTCCATTAACTGATCTTCTATTTTCCATATTTCATTGTTTGGACCACGTCCATAAGAAGGAGGGTCTAAGATAACAATATCATAGGTATTCTCTCGTCTTATTTCACGTTGGACAAATTTTGTTACATCATCGACCAAATAACGTACTTTTTTATGTTCTAATTTATTCTTTTTTATGTTGTTTTTACACCAAGCAACCATTCCCTTTGCAGCATCGACATGAACAACTTCACTTACTTGATCAAGACGTGCAAGTGCTACTGTGGCAGCTCCTGTATAACCAAAAAGATTAAGTGCCTTAATTTGGGTTTTACTAGAGTTTGTGATTGTTTCTTTTATCCAATCCCAGTTCACTGCTTGTTCAGGAAACAAGCCAATATGTTTGAAATTAGTTAATGAACAAATAAACACCATATCATCGTAGCGAATATCAACATGTTCTTTGATTTTTTTATGTTTTTGCCACTGACCTCCACCTTGATTTGAACGGATATACGTAGCGTCACTTTGCTTCCAAAGTGTTGGATTACTTTTGTTCCACAAAGCAACCGGATCGGGTCGTTGTATTATAGTATCTTTAATTTTTTCAAGTTTCTCTTTATCACCAGCATCCAATAGTTGATAATCAGTCCAGTTTTTTGATGTTCTCATAAGTTTACCTCCAAAGTATTATAGCATAATTTGTCCCTTTGTTTTATATGGCTAAATCTCATGATATAATACCTTCAGGTGAGAAAATGCAAGACTTTGAGAATTTAAATAAAAACCAAAAACAGGCAGTCATTACCCCTAGTAAGTATGTAAGAATAATTGCTGGAGCAGGTAGTGGTAAGACCAAAGTGTTAACGAGTAGAATTGTGTATTTAGTTGATACCATTGGTATCTATGCTCGTCAAATTTTAGCCATAACCTTTACAAATAAAGCGGCAAATGAAATGAAAGAGCGAATTCAAACACAATTAAAAGATCAAGGTCAAGGAGTGTTTGTTTCTACCATTCACTCTTTTTGTGTACGAGTCTTGCGTGAAGATATCGGAGTATTAGGGTGGCCAAGAAATTTTACAGTCTTAGATAGTGAAGATCAAAGAAGTTTACTAAAACAAGGCTACAAAGAGCTAAACATGCAAGCGCAACAATTTAGTTATGGATCTATGCTTAATTACATTGCCAACAATAAGGCTGCAAAAATAACTGTCGATCATGCTAAAACATTAGCTGGAAACAACCCCAACGAAAAGAAAAAAGCATTAGTCTATGAATATTACTTACGCAAATGCAACGATAATTATTGGCTAGACTTTGATGATTTGCTTTTAAAAACGGTACATTTGCTTCAACAATCATCCAATGTACGTTCAAAATGGTCCAATCGTTTTCAATACATTCATGTGGATGAATTTCAAGATGTTGACCATGTGCAATATGAACTGTTGAAGTTACTAAAATCGAAAGACAACAGCATTTATGTTGTTGGTGATCCTGATCAAACCATTTATACATGGCGAGGTGCGGATGTGAACATCATTCTTAATTTTGAAAAAGACTTCGCGCCATGTGAAACTATTGTGCTTAATGAAAACTATCGTTCAACACCATCGATTTTACATGGGGCAAATGCACTAATAGCACACAACAAATATCGAGTTGAGAAAGAATTGATAACCAACCAACAAGATACACAAAAGATTCAACACATTCAATTAGAAAGTGAAGATCAAGAAAGCCATTGGATTGCCAATAAACTAGCCTCACTTAATCGTCAAGGAATTGATTATAAACAATGTGCAATTTTATATCGTTCCAATTACTTATCTCGTTCACTAGAGAAAAGTTTACGTGATCGTGGTATTCCATACATTATTTATGGTGGAACTCGATTTTATGATCGTATGGAAGTAAAAGATGTACTTAGTTATTTACGATTAATTACAATAAGTGATGATTTGGCATTTATTCGTGTCATCAATAAACCTAAACGAGGTATTGGAGATAAAACGTTGCAAAGCATTCAAGAAATTGCAAACCAACACAATATTTCGCTCTATGAAGCTGCGAAAAAAACATCAGAGCTACCAACGTCAATCACAAAGAAAATTACTGATTTTATTGATTTGATCGAGAGCTTTAAAAAAGATGCTTCAAACAAAGCTATTGATGAGCTTATCACAGATGTATTAGAGCGTACTAAACTAAAAGAACAGTTTGAAAAAGATAAAGAAACCGATCGTTTAGAAAACATTAAAGAATTAATCAATGATGCCATTGATTTTATTTCACGTTATCCTGATTCCGATTTGATTGAGTATTTGCAAATGGTATCTTTGTATGGGGATAAAAATGAAGTACTACAATCAGACTATGTACAGCTGATGACTGTTCACGCTGCGAAAGGACTTGAATTTGATGTCGTATTTATGATGGGATTAAGTGAAGGTGTCTTTCCAAATGAAAGAAGCATGGCGGAAGGTAAACTAGCGTTAGAAGAAGAACGTCGTTTAGCGTATGTTGCGATGACACGTGCAAAAAAACAACTATACATTAGTGAAAGTTTAGGATTTAGTTACGTGCTAGATCGTCCTAAAACCGCTTCACGTTTTATTTTAGAGATTGATGAAAAATGCATTGAACATGAAGTAAGTCAAAATCAAGCTAAACAACGTCAACGAAGTCCTATCTCATTTACTAGAAACGATGCTTTTAGTAATTCATCCCCTGTGGACTATAAAAAAGGTGAGATGATCGTCCATTCTACCTTTGGTGATGGTGTTATTATTGATATTGTAGGTAAACTACTAACGATTGCCTTTGATTATCCTCATGGTGTTAAAAGCATACTAGCCACACATTCTTCCATAAGTAAAAAGGAGAAACTTCTCTCATGAGCAAAGAAAGAATTGTACAATTACGACAATTACTACGTCAATACAACATAGAATATCATGGTTATGATACCCCTTCTGTGTCGGATGAGGTTTATGATAATTTAATGCAAGAATTAATTGCATTAGAAAAGCAATACCCTGAGTTTTCAGATGAAAATTCACCAACCCAACGTGTGGGTGGTGTGGTGTTGGATAAATTTAATAAAGCAGCCCATCAAAGACAAATGTTGTCGTTGTCGAATGTGTATTCCAATGAGCAACTTCAAAGCTTTGATGAGCGATTAAAAAAAGATTATCCAACGTTTGATTATGTGGTAGAAGCTAAAATAGATGGTTTAGCTATTTCACTAATGTATGAAGAAGGAAAACTTGTCTTAGCGCTAACACGAGGTGATGGTGTCGTTGGTGAAGATGTCACACACAACGTAAAAACAATTAAATCAATACCATTAACACTCGATCAACCACTTACGTGTGAAGTACGTGGCGAAATTTATATGCCAAAAGCAGTATTTACACAGCTTAATACACAGCGACAACAAGAAGGGCTTGCACTTTTTGCAAACCCAAGAAATGCCGCAGCAGGTACGATACGTCAATTAGATTCATCGATTGTGGCATCTCGAAATTTGTCCATGTATGCTTATTATTGGGCAGATGCCCTTGATCACAACATGACACATCATGATCAAGCATTAGAAAAGTTAAAAACACTTGGCTTTAAAGTGAATCCATTAACGAAAACGTTTCAAGATGTGGATAAAGTAATAGAATATGTCGATAAAATATATTCGTTGCGTGATTCACTTGAATACGATATCGATGGAGTAGTTATAAAGGTAAATGATTTATTGCTTCAACAAGAAATTGGTACGACCTCAAAAACACCAAAATGGGCAACTGCATACAAGTTTGTGGCCCAACAAGCTGAAACAACTGTAGAAGACATCTTTTTAAGTGTTGGTCGTACGGGAAAGTTAACACCCAATGCTAAGTTAACACCAGTAACATTAGCGCAAACCCAAGTTGGGTATGCGCAACTGCATAATTTAGATTACATAAAGAAAAAAGATATTCGCATCCATGATGTTGTGCTTGTTCAAAAAGCAGGAGATATTATTCCTGAAGTTGTTTCAGTTGTATTAGATAAACGACCTGAGGACGCGATTGCATTTGAGTTTGATTATCGTTGTCCCATGTGTCAACAGCAGGTTGTTTCTTTAGAAGATGAAGTGGATGTGTATTGTATTAATCCAAATTGTCCTGGCAAAATTGTAGAATCATTAATTCATTATGCTTCAAAAGAAGCACTTAATATTGACGGTTTAGGAGAAAAGAAAGTGCAACAGCTATATGAAGCACACTTACTCACAACCATCGAAGATATTTACATGCTAAAAGATAAAAAACAAGAAATAATGAAGTTGGATAAATTTGCACAAAAAAGCGTGGATGCCTTACTTTTAGCAATTGAAAATAGCAAACAAGCACCTCTTGTTCGCTATCTTGTAGGACTTGGAATTCGACATGTGGGAAGTAAAGGTGCTAGTATGTTAGCGGATCATTTTAAAAGTATGGATGCGTTACAAAATGCAACCTTTGATCAACTTGTGAGTATTCATGAAGTTGGTCCTGCAATGGCACAATCGATCACACAATTTTTTGCACAAGATAAAAACATAAAATTAATTAATTATTTAAAAGAAAATGGTTGTGAACTTATTCAACCAACAACGACTACTCAAGATTCTTTCTTTACAAACAAAACAATCGTATTAACTGGGTCTTTATCTCGTTATAGTCGTAGTGAAGCAAAAAAACTGTTAGAATCATTAGGAGCGAAAGTTACTTCTGCAGTATCTTCTTCCACTGATTTGTTAGTAGCTGGGGATGATGCTGGCTCAAAGTTAGAGAAAGCAAACAAATTAAATGTACAAGTATGGGATGAAGAAACCTTTTTAAAGGAGGTCGAAAAATATGAAACGTCTTAGTATTTTGATTGTCTGTTTATTGTTACTAGTTGGATGTGGCACACAGCCTATTGAACCAGATGATGATAATAGAATAATTTTGCCTGCTCTTGCAGGAGAATATGCTGTTAGTGTTGATTTTGAGCCTTCACAAGTAAGAAATTATCATGGCACTTATTTGGGGTCTTTTGACATAGTCGAAATTGGACAACAACTTATTGAGAAATCAAAAGCACATTTCAGTGTTAATGATTATATTCTACAAGAAGGACAAGTCATCACAAATCAACGTTTGGGTCAACTTGTTCGTAGAGAGTCTCCTCAAAATCCAAGTGGCTTAAATCCTGCTAGTGGTAGTCAATTTGATATGGGTAATGGTGTGGTGTTAGAAGATCCTGTGTTAGTGGCGGATGTTGTAGAAATTAATTTTTTAAATGGCTCTAATACGCAAAGCAATCTTGAAGGAATAGGTATAGCCATTGTATTTAATCAAGTACAACGTATAGAAACTGCGACAAGTATCACTACATATGAAGTTAGTGATGATAGAATGTATGAGTATGCAAGTGATGTTGGAAGAAAGTTAGAGAGTTACTTACGAACATTAAATCAAGTAGGTGATATCCCGATTTTTATTGGATTGTATTCAACAAAAAGTGTGGATGCATCACTTCCTGGAAATTACATTGGAGGAGGTTATTTCGTTGCTCGTAGTGGTCAATTTACACGCCTTAATGAAAAATGGTATATTTTTCCAAGTAATGAGGTAAATACACTAGATCCTGCCATGAGTGGATTTTATGAGGGTCTAAAACAGACACTACAAACACTATTACCAGAATCCATTGGAGTTATTGGTAAAGGACGATACATCAATGATCAACTGGATTATTTAAAGGTTGATGTCCAAATGGTCGCAAAAACATTCATGGAAATCAAAGCAACTACGCAAATGGCTGCGGCAATTATCGAACAAATGGAAAACACAGGGGTACATGTGGTTGTCGAAGTGACATCACTATCTAAAACGGTAGCGATTATTGAAAAAGCAAAAAATCAAAGTAGTGTGAGTATTACGTACATAAATACTTAATGATAAGGGAGAGAAAATGAAAACATTTAATAAAGAAGATATTCTTGTACTTGCAAATGAACTTCAGTTTACTTTAAATGACAATGAAATCAAAAACATTGAAAAAGAGTTTGAAGTACTGTTGGTGCAATTACAATTAATGAATGAAATAGATACTAGCGACACTAAAAAAATGGTGTATCCTTTTGATGCTCCGATTGCGTATTTACGTACAGATAAAAGTGATCATGTTTTATCAGTGGAAGATGCACTTAAAAATGCACCGAAAACAAAAGATGGGTATGTAATTGTTCCTAAGGTGGTGAAATAATATGGATGCAAACAAGTCAATTGAACGATTACATCAAATTCAACAACAAACAAACGCTTGTATCACTATCTTTGAAAAACCAGTGCAACATAAAAAAGAAGGTAAACTATCAAACTGGTCTGTAGCAATCAAAGATAATTTTGTGATGAAAGATGTCTTAACTACGGCAGGTTCAACCATTTTATCTAATTATATCGGTGTCTATGATGCGACTGTGCTTACTAAACTAGCAGATGAAGGTGTAAGCTATGTCGCAAAAACAGCGTTAGATGAGCTTGGAATGGGTGGTAGTGGGCTAACATGTTTTACTGGTCCAACTAAAAATCCACTAGATTTAAAGCGTCAAGCAGGTGGTTCTTCTTCAGGTTCTGCGGCTGTAATGGCTGCGAATGCCGTTGACTTAGCACTAGGAAGTGATACTGGAGATAGTGTTAGAAAACCTGCTTCATATTGTGGTGTGGTTGGTGTAAAACCAACATATGGTCGTATTTCACGATATGGTGTTATCCCTTATGCTTCTTCACTTGATCATGTTGGTTATTTTACACATAATGTTATGGATAGTGTTAAAGCCTTAGAAGTAATGGCAGGATTTGATCTTAAAGATCCAACAACACTCATTCAACAACTTCCAGCAATATCCAATGTTATTACTGGTGATTTAAAAGGAAAGAAAATTGCAATCTTTAAAAATGTAATTGATCATATTGATAAGGTAGAAACAAAACAACTTTTTGAACAAGTTATTGATGCATGCAAACAACAAGGTGCACTTGTTAGTGAGGTTGTTATGGATGAAAAACTACTTAAGACAATGTTGCCTACATATTATATTTTGGCAAACTGCGAAGCAACTGCTAATCATGCAAACTTGGTTGGTATAAATTTTGGGTTGGCCCAAGATGGTGAGGATATATACGACATCATGAAAAAGTCACGAACACATGGATTTAATGAAATGATACGTCGTCGATTTGTTATTGGTAGTTTTGGATTGAAAGATGAAAACCAAGAAGAATTGTATGTTAAAGCACAAAAAATTCGACGTTTACTTGTCGATCAGTTATCAAAAGCATTAGCAGATGTGGATGTGCTAATAGCACCAGCTAGTTCAGATGTTGCACCACTATTAGAATCGGATGACGCTGATCGATTGTCCAACAAACATTTAATTAGTGAAAATCATATGGTTTTAGGAAATTTTTCTGGATTTCCTTCGATGACTATTCCTATGGGCAACATCAATTCATTACCAATTGGATTGAACATTAATGCAAAGGCAATGGATGAACAAACCATGTTTGACGTTGCTTTAGGATTAGAAAAAGTAATCAATTATAAAAAAGTAAAGGGGGAAGTGTAATATGAAACGTGATGTTGTTATTGGGATTGAAGTTCATTGCGAACTTAAAACAAACACCAAAATGTTCTCTGGTGCCCCAGTAGGTTTTGCACAAGAACCTAATACATGTGTCAATGAGATTGATTTAGGTCACCCTGGTACACTTCCTGCATTAAATAAAGAAGCGGTTAAACTGTCAATTATGGCATGTTTTATAACAGGTTGTCGCATTGATTATCTTATGCGATTTGATCGTAAAAACTATTATTACTCTGATTTACCAAAAGGGTTTCAAATTACTCAACAATTTTATCCTTTAGGTAAGGATGGTTCAATTTCAATCATCGTGGATGATCAAGAAATAACGATTGGTATCGAACGCATTCACATGGAAGAAGATACAGCCAAGCAATTTCATATGGAAGATAAGACACTTATTGATTATAATCGTGCAGGTACTCCACTTATAGAAATTGTGAGTAAACCGGATATGCGCAGTGCTAAACAAGCAAAAGCATATGTTGAAACATTACGAAACATGTTGTTGTATGCGAATGTGTCGGATGTAAAAATGGAAGAAGGATCACTTCGATGTGATGTGAATATTTCTTTAAAAGAAAAAGGTTCAGATACTTTTGGTACAAAAGTAGAAATCAAAAACTTAAACTCGATTGCAAACATTGAAAAAGCAATTGACGCGGAAATTATTCGCCAAAATGAATTGTTGGATAATAATGAGCCAATCATTCAACAAACACGCCGCTATGATGAAGCAACGAAAACAACAATAGCTATGCGAGATAAAGAGGCAGCATTAGATTATCGTTATTTTCCTGAACCAAATATTTTCCCTACCATGATTACGGATGCATTGTATCAAGAAGCTATTGCTTCGATTCCATTAATGCCGGATAAAAAACGACAAATGCTTATTGAAGATTATCAACTTAAGGAAGTGGATGCGGATATTTTAATTAATAACAAAGCTTTGCTTGATTACTTTGACGATGTCATTGTGCACACTTCTTCTGCGACTTTATTATGCAATTGGTTAATATCTGAGGTGTTGTCATTAGAAGCTGTACATGATTATAATAAGCATATTCCTGCAGAAGATTTTGGACGATTTATTAACTTATTAAAAGACAATAAAATCAATTCTAAACAAGCCAAAGTAGTATTTACACATATGCTAGAAAAGAAAAAGCCAGATGACATTATCAAAGAGTTAAACATGGTTGTTATTGAAGATGATAATTTGCTTCACTTATGGATACTTCAAGCTATTGACAATCATCCACAATCTGTTGTAGATTATAAAAATGGTAAAGATAGAGCTGTTGGTTTTTTAGTAGGACAAGTAATGAAACTATCTAAAGGCCAAGCAAATCCTGCAAAAACCAATCAACTTGTTAAGGAAGAATTAAACAAACGATAGTTTTCTTTGTTAATTTAAGGTAAACTAGATGTGTTAGGAGTATAGCCAATGTCAAATAAACAAAAGAAAAGTAAAAAGTCAACATCCATTCACTGGCCAACCGTATTATTAATTACTACGTTAGTCATTCTTTTAATACCCGCAACTGCGATTGGGTTAGTGTTGTTAGATACATTTGAATCAACAGGAACGAGCATGCATGGAAATCGCTTTGCGACTGAACGTCAAAATGAATTAACAGAGCAGCAATTAAGCAGCATTGAAAGTCAAGTTTCGCAATTATCAGATGTAGACAATGCTTATGTCAATTTAAAAAGTGGCACTGTTCGTGTTAATGTACAATTAAATGATGCATTAAACATTGAACAAGCTAAGGAAGTTGTTGAAAATATTGTGGATACAATATTTGCGATAGCAGATAAAGAGACTTATTTTACAATGAGTGGCGTGTTTAAACAATATGATTTAGAAGTTCACGCTATTAATAGTTTTTCAGTAGATAGTGATGAGTTTATTTACTATTTAGCCAATAAAAATTCAGTAATGGAAGATGTGAGTATTCAACTTGTTAGTGATCCGATAAATCCTACCTTTGTCAATGAGTTATATGAAAATCTCTATGGTGAAGATGATGAAGAATCGGATGATGATGAAGAAGGTAATGAATAAAATTACAAAGGAGCAAGGCTCCTTTTTTACTAAGAATCAAGTGTTGCAAGTGCAAGTTGTTGATATGTCCTATCAAGGATATGGTGTTGCTAAAGTCAATGATTTTGTTATTTTCATTAAAGGACTACTTTTAGATGAAGTTGCTTCTATAAGACTTGTCAAAGTTTTTAAAACATACGCTTATGCGATTATAGAAGAAATGATTGAAAGTAGTAATCAACGAGTTATCCCTCGTTGTAGTGTGTATGACAAATGTGGTGGTTGTGATTTGATGCATTTAAATTATCAAGGACAACAAGAGTTTAAACAACAAGTCATCAAAGAGCAATTAACTCTTGCTCATTTAGACAATGTCATTGTTTATCCACCATTATCGATGGATGATCCATGGTATTATCGCAACAAAGTTGCGACACCAATAGCGACAACACAAAACAAACAATTGATTGGTTTTTATCGTCAGAACTCACATGATATTATCGAGTTTGATATTTGTCATGTTCAATCTAGTTTGCAAAATAGAGTGATTCAATCTTTACGAATGTTTTTAAGTGAACATCCAATCGATGTTTTAAGGCATGTGGTAATGCGTCAAGTATACAATCCT
>CAYZMP010000037.1:0-16253 GCA_964479585.1 uncultured Erysipelothrix sp. | reverse complement strand
ATTTAATAAGGGTGATCTTGATAAAAAAACATGTTGTTGCCAACACGTTTTATTTCTTATCTTCCTTTACAAACTCTAGTATATCACCTGGTTGACAATCCAGTGCTTCACAGATTGCTTCAAGTGTTGAAAAACGGAGTGCCTTTGCCTTTTGTGTTTTCAATACTGACAAATTGCTCATCGTAATGCCAACAGCATCGGATAACTCTGTTAAACTCATTTTTCGTTTCGCTAGCATGACATCTAGATTAATGATTATAGGCATACTTAAACCGTTAAATCCACTTCGCTTTTATACTCTTTAGCTCGAGAAAATGTTTCCGATAAGATGTGAAAGAGTAACCCTAATGCTAAAAACAACATCCAGCTTCCACTAAGAACACCTAAAGCAATTGAAAGCTTTGGAAGATTATCAATTAATGGATTAAAAACGAGCAAAGAAAAATGTGCGAATATACTTTGAATGGCATTAACATACGATACAATGGCGAGCAACTTCATCATCTTAATATTTCTTGCAGAAAAAATACTCCCTTTTTTTACATTGTTTAAAATTAAAAATGAAACCACGGCAATAAAAGCTAATATAAGCATACTTACTATTTCACTAAAAAAAGAAAAAAGATAACGAGTATCAACCATGTGTCTTAATGGTATATTTTGATAAATACCAAATAAGGCGACAGATGAACCTGCAATAGTAAAAAACACATACACAATCAAGAAAATTTGCAATAAATTAATTTTTAAATCTTTATTGTTCATAAACTACCTCCACTGATATTATATAGCAGAAAATAATGTTTATCAACATTTATTTATCGTTTATCAATATATATTTATTGTTTTTAGATAATGGCAACTACTTCTTATCTTTTAACATGTCATATACTTGCTCTAATGTGATTTCTTTTTTAAGTAATCGTTGATAAAGATCATTCACTATTTGTGAATCTAAAATTGACGTAAATCCTTTAGAACCTAAAAAACTGCGAACAAAGTCATTGGCTGGTGATAGCACCAAATCAACAGGTGAAGCTTCTTGTTCAATTTTTCCTTGGTTTATAAGTACGATCTTGCTTGCTAATGTCATTGCTTCATGAATATCGTGAGTAACAAACAAAATCGTTTTCTTTAACTCTTTATGAATGTTTAACATTTCTTGTTGAAGTTGACTTCTTGTGACTTCATCTACTGCTCCAAAAGGTTCATCCATTAATATAATAGGTGGATCTGCGGCTAAAGCTCGAGCTACTCCTACTCGTTGTTTTTGCCCTCCACTTAACTCTCTTGGGTATTTTGACAAATACGAAGATTCAAGACCCACTAAGTGAAGAAGTTCTGCTGCTCTTGCTTGTGATTTTTTCTTATCTTGATTCATAATATCCAAAACATACGAAATGTTTCTTTCAATACTCATGTGTGGAAAAAGACCGATTTGTTGAATAACATAACCAATATTTCGTCTTAGACTAACAATATCCCACTCACTAAGAGCTTTTCCTTTGAAGTAAATGTATCCTGTATCAAAACTAACTAATCGATTAATCATCTTTAAAAGGGTTGTTTTACCACAACCTGATTCACCAAGTAACACTAAAAACTCGCCTTCATTTACTGATAAGTTTAAATCTTTAATGACGGCTTCATTTTCCACATAAGCTTTATTAACATTGACAAATTCAATAATCGCCATTATTCAATCAATCCTTTTTCTCTTAAAAATTCACTCGCAACCACTTTTGGGTCTTTGTTTTCTATTTCAACTTCATAGTTCATGGCAATCATTTCTTCATTGGAAATTTGATTCGCTAATAATTCAAGAACATCAAACAATCCTGGGTTTTCATCCAGCACTTCTTTTCGAATTAAAGTCGCACCATGATAGGCATTAAAATATGTACGATCATCTTCAATTATCACTACGTTTTCTTCATTAATACGTGCGTCAGTAGTAAACACGGTAATAATATCCACATCATCACTACTTAGTGCTTCATATCGTAAGCCTATATCAATTTCTTTTGTATCCTTAAATGTAAAGTTATACATTTCTACTAAAGCATTGTATCCGTCTTCTCGTTCGTAAAAATCAGGGTTTGCTGCAAAGACAAGTTCAGAAGAAACAGTTGCTAAATCTGAATATGTTTTTATGTCGTAAGCTTCTGCGACATCTTTACTAATCGCTAAACCATACGTGTTGTTAAATCCATACATGCTTGACCAGACAATGTTGAACTCTTCTAAATAAGCAATCGATACTTTTTCATACAACTCATTCATGTCTGATATTGGATCTTGTTGTAACACAAACAACCATCCAGTACCTGTGTATTCTGGATAAACATCAATTTCACCATTGATCATGGCAGGATGAATATTAGAGGTTCCACCACCAATACCGAGTTTTTGTTCCACCACTAAATCTGTTCTATCTTCAATAAGTTGGGTTAATATTTCCGCAAGGATAAACTGCTCCGTCATTGGTTTTGATGCTATAACAATCTTATCTACACCTTGATTACACCCGACCATTAATAGTAATACCATCATACCACTTAGTGTTTTCATTATCGTTTTAAGCATGTTTCTCACCTTTTTCTCCTAAATATTTCATTCGAATCATTTTTTCAACTTGTTCTAATAATAAATCAATCAAAATCGCACTAAAGGCAACTAGTAAACTTCCTGCTAATGTCATTTCTGGAAAATTAGTAGAAATACCTCGCCAAATAGCTTGACCTAAACCTCCTGCCCCAATAAATGAAGCAATCGCACCTAAAGCGATTGTCATGACAACCATCGTACGAAAACCACTAAAGATAACAGGTAGTGCTAAAGGAAAACGTATGCGTAGTAACAATTGGGTTTCTGTACTTCCCATACCTGTTGCTGATTCAATAATTTCATCATCCACTTCCATCAGTCCCGTGTAAGTCATACGAATCATTGGTAACACCCCATAGAGCAAAATAACAATAATTGCACTTCTTAAACCAATACCCGTTATCTTAACTAATATTCCAAACAACACAAAAAAGGAATTGTATAAAGACCTTCAATGAAAGTTCTTCTATTTCTTTATCAAAACCTCAATAAATTTGAAATGATTAAAAAAATAAACCTACAATATAGGAGAAGCTCATGAAAAACATCGCAACATTTTCTATTATCGCAAGGGATGAAACAACCCAAGAATTAGCTGTCGCTGTACAGTCAAAGTTTTTAGCTGTAGGTAGTGCTGTTCCTTTTGCAAAAGCAAACGTTGGAGCTATCGCAACCCAAGCGATGGCTAATCTTGATTTTGGTACTATTGGATTACAATTACTTGAAAAAGGATATAGTCCAATACAAGTAAGACAAGCATTCATTCAGCTTGATACTGAGATTGAGCATCGACAATTTGGAATCGTTAGTGCAACTGGAGAGTCCATATCCTTTACTGGATCAAAATGTTTTGACTATGCCGGTGGATATTTTGAGAAAAATCTTGCCTGTCAAGGAAACATACTCATCAGCAAACAAACAATTGATGCAATGGTTGAAACATTTAAATCATCTAAAGGAACACTTGCTCGTCGTTGTGTGCTAGCACTAGAGCAAGCACAAGAAGCTGGTGGAGATAAGCGTGGAAGACAATCAGCATCACTGTTAGTAGTAAAAGAAAATGGTAGTTATGGCGGGTATAATGATCGATACATTGATTTACGGGTCGATGATGATCCACAACCAATTAAAAAACTAGCGCATCTTCTTGATTTACATGAAATGTATTTTGAAAAAACAAAAGAAGAAGACATACTTACACTTGATCAACAACTCATCGTAACTATCCAACAAGCATTGCAAAAGCTTTTGTTTTATCAAGGTAGTATTACAAAAGAGTTTGATGAAAACACAAAAGAAGCATTTGAAGCATTTTGTGGTTTCGAAAACTTTGAAGAGCGAGTTTTAGCATATCCTTATGTGGATAAAAATGTCATTGATTTTTTAATCAACAAAGCAAAATCACAGCCATAAGCATTAAAAAAGGGTCGCTTTGACCCTTTTAAATGCTTAACTCATGAAACAAACTCATTAATTGAATCGGTTGCATGTTTTGTTTTTCTTCACCCTTAATATCAAGAACTTTTTTTCCTAAATGCAACATAATGCATCGATCACCATAAGACAAAGCGTCTTTTAATTGATGAGTAATCATGATGGTTGTAATTTCAAACTCTGAAACTAATTTGTTTGTTAACTTCATAATATGCTCACTCGCTTTAGGATCAAGAGCTGCTGTATGTTCATCTAATAGCAGTAATTTAGGACGTGCACAAATAGCCATAAGCAAACTCAATGCTTGACGCTGCCCACCAGATAATAATTCTACTTTAATGTCTAGTTTGTTTTCTAAATCTAATTCTAATAAAGAAAGTAGCTTTTTTATTTCCTGTTTGTTTTCATTTGATACTGCTTTTTTTAAACTGAACTTCTTTCCTTTGTTTAAAGCTAAACTCATGTTCTCATATATGGTCAACGTTGGTGATGTTCCCATTGTTGGATCTTGATATACCCTAGATATATCTTTACATCGTAAATATCCATCTTGTTGGTGAATTGCTTGTTCATTAAAGAATATCTCTCCCTTATCCACCATTAAATTGCCATCAATTAAATTGAGTAGTGTTGATTTTCCACTACCGTTGCTTCCCACAATAACAACAAACTCATGCTGTGGAACATGCAAATGAAAGTCACTAAACAGATTACTCTCATTAGGAGTGTTTAGATGAAACGACTTTTGAATATTTCTCAGTGTTAGCATGTGTTTTACCTCCTAATGTTTTAACGATTGCTTTTAATGATGTTTGCTTCATAATGATAGCTAATACAAAGATAATCACCGTTAGCAAACGTAAGAAACTTGGATGAATATTAAGTGATAATGCACTTGCAATACTAAATCGATACAACAATGAACCCACAATTGCAATGGTTGTCAGTTGCACGTTCTTTGATTGTAATAAAGTATCTCCTAAGACAACAGAGGCTAAACCAATCACGAGCATGCCACTACCCATGGATAAATCATAGTAACGAGATAACATCATAACAATAGCTCCACCCAACGCAATAATGGCATTGGATAAAGAAAGCCCTAAATACTTGTATTTACCTAAATCTTCACCAAGAGATACAACAAGTTGTGGATTATCCCCAGCCACCTTTAACATGTATCCTCGTTTTGTTTTTAAAAACCATTCGATCGCAACTTTTGTTAGTACCACTAAGACAACTAACACAAACAAGGGATACACCCTACTTAAGGATGATGAAACCCATGCTGGTTGTGTAAAAATCGTATTAAATTGGAATATAGGGATGTTAGAGCGGTTGCTTCCAATTAGTAAGTTTATGGTATACAACCCACTCATGGTTAGTATCCCACTAAGTAGTGGTTGGATTTTTAACTTTACCATTAACCAGCCCGTTACTAACCCGGCAAGGGAACCAGCAACAAAGGCAAACAAGAGTGCTAATGGTATTGG
Source organism: uncultured Erysipelothrix sp. (assembly GCA_964479585.1). Classification (GTDB taxonomy): domain Bacteria; phylum Bacillota_I; class Bacilli_A; order Erysipelotrichales; family Erysipelotrichaceae; genus UBA6182. Next base: position 10,719 of record CAYZMP010000037.1, on the reverse strand, counting down.
TAAGTTGTTCGCTAGTGCAACGGCACCAACTACTGCGCCTAAAGGAAAACTACCATCAACCGTTAAATCAGCAGAACGTAACACTTTAAAGGTTAATGAAATACCCATGGCTAGAAAACTATACGCTAAACCTTGAATAGCAATGTCTAAGAAAAAGTTCATGTTATTCACTTCCACTAAAACGGTCTAACACACTTTGAGGAATGTCAATATTTAGCGTAGATGACATTTCTAAAGATATATTCAGTTGTGTTTCAACTGCCGTTGAAATTGGTAAATCAGATGGTGCTACATCATCAAATAAAATAGCTTTTACAAGAGGTCCTGCTTGTTGACCTAATTTAAAGTAGCTTAATCCTTCAACAGCTAGTAGTCCTTGTTGCATTTGTCCATCTTCTGCCGCAAACACTGGAATATTATTTCTTGTCGCAATATCAACAATTAAGGAGGTTGCATTGACGATCATGTTATCGGTAATGTTGTAAATTGCATCCACTTCATTAACAAGTTGAGATGTTGCACTATCAATTTCATTAGCAGCAGAAACACCTAATATTACTGCTTCAAATCCAAAAGAAGGTGCAAGTTCACGTACTTGTTCAACTTGTATTTGTCCATTAATTTCACCTAAGTTATACAATAAACCAATTTTTTGTGCATCAGGTAATATTTCTCGAATAAGTGCTAATTGTAATCCTAGTGGCGCAGCATCACTTACACCGGTAACATGGTTATTGCTGCTTGATAATGAGGCTGCTATTCCAGCAGCGACAGGATCAGTGACTGCATTAAAAACGATTGGGATCTGTTTGTTAACTGTTGCATTAAATGCGGCCTGTGCTGCTGGAGTAGCTATAGCATATATCAAATCAACATCGTCATTGACAAACTGTTGAGCAATAGACAAGGCTATTCCAGGATCTCCTTGTGCATTCTTAACATCGATGTTAATTTGATCTAATAAATTGTTTTCTCTTAAAAAATCTTCTAATCCTTCAACTGTTGCATCAAGTGCTGGATGCTGCACTAGTTGTACAACACCAATGGTTAATTTTTCATTGTCGCTAGCACTACAACCCATGAGCATGACACTCAATACTAAAATACTTACAACAACTTTCGTGATTTTGCTTGTTTTCTTTTTCATGTTCTTCCCTCTTTCACAAAAAAATGCCACGTTTCTACACGTGGCGCAAAGGAGCAAATATCATTCTATCACAAACCACTGTAGATTTTTAAACGTCAAATAGGCTAATATCTACAATGGACATTAATCGTCTAACTAAAATAAAAATAATAGTAGTTTACAAGATGCATTGATGAAGTTGTGTTGTTGTTCATAAAGCATCCTCTCTTTCTTGAAATGAGTTTATCACTATTTACATTTTATTGCAAGTTTTTTTTCATATTTTCATTCTTTTACATGTGATGATACAAAAAAAGGTAATCAGTCTACCTTTAACATCGAATAATTACACTCTTTTTTGTTGTTGGGTGATTGTAACTTCTTGTTACCTTTTATCAAGATCAATGAACTTACTATTTAAATGTTGTTGTTTGTGGATATATATGTTACTTACATTTGTTAATGAAACTCAGTGGATTTATTATTCAACATCACTCATCACATAACATGTTTTCCAGCACTGTGTCCCGTTGAAAAAGCGACAGTCATGTTGTAACCACCTGTTAATGAATTTACATCCAATGCTTCTCCACAAATCGATAGCGATGGGTGTCGCTTTGATTTCATTGTTTTTGGATCAATCTCTTTAATAACCACACCACCACTTGTTACAAAAGCATGATTAAAACCCCTACTATCGTAAATCGTCAAACGAAAATCTATCAAATGACGTATCCAATCACTGTTGTATGTTTCTTTTAAATATGCAATAAGTCGTTTTGGAATAGATTGACTTAGACAGTGTTTTTCGATATTGGCATGATTTTGCAGTGTCTCTAGTGTATCATCTTTTAAAAAATCAAACGATAATTCCAACATAGCTTCTTTTTCAAACTCGTTGACTAAGTAACTGCTCACTTGCAAAATACCTGGTCCAGATACACCGAAATGAGTAAAAATCATATCGTGAGTTAAACTGATTTTCTTTTTATGATTAACATATGCAGTTATGAAGACATCTTTAAATGAAAGTCCCATAAGTTTTTTCGATTGAATGACTTCATCATTGGAGACCAATGGTGTCTCAGCTGGTTTTAGAGGTGTCACTTGATGATCACACTGTTTAATTAATTCAAAACCAATCATATCCGATCCTGTTTTAGGATAACTCAAACCACCTGTCGCAAGAATACAGTAATCAAAAGATAGTTCTTTGTCTTGATCACTAACAACTACTTTTTTACTAATATCAATTTTTGTAATAAGTGTATTTAAAAGGATTTCGACGTTGTGTTGTTTCAGCTCATTTAGTAATGTATTAACAATATCAAGTGATTGATCACTTTGTGGAAATACTCGTTGATGTTCTTCAATTTTTAATGCACAGCCACGACTATTAAAAAACCTTTGGATATCTTTTGTTGAAAACTGATGCAAAGCACTATATAAAAATCGACCATTTTTCGGTGTGTTTTTAATAATTTGTTCACTACTAACATCGGCAGTCACATTGCATCGACCACCACCTGTAATTCTTAGTTTAACACCAAGTGAAGGATTTCTTTCTATTAGTGTAACATGTGTTGACGGATGATACATTTTTGCACTTATAGCGGCCATCATTCCGGAAGGACCACCACCTACTACAATGATTCTTTTCATAATTACACACTCCACCATCATTTTACCATACGATACAACATCTAGTTCAATCTATCTTTGTCAGCTACTGTTTCGATATCTGATACAAGACACCTGAATCACTAATAGCAAGTAAATACCCATTGTCTAATACAAGCACATCACGAATACGATCATTGAATGTTTCTAATAATCGCTCTTCACCAATAACTTTGCCATCCACAATCTTTAATCGAATAAGATGACGTTGCACTAATGAAGCAACAAACAAATCATTTTCCCATTCTTTTATGTATTCATGATTATAAAAAGCCATACCACTTGGTGCAATTGCAGGGTCCCAATAATACATTGGTTGCACTGTGTTTTCTAGTTGTGTTAACCCATCATTAATAAGTGCTCCATTATACTCTGTACCATAACTAACAAGTGGCCATCCAAAGTTATCACCATAAGTAACAATGTTTACTTCATCGCCACCTCTAGGACCCATATCACTGACATACAAGATATTCTGATCATAATCAAAGGCTAGTCCTTGCGCATTTCTTAACCCATAAGCATACACTCTTAAATCTTGATTATCATCAAACTTATCTTGCATAATTGGGTTGCCATCACGATCGACATGAATGATTTTCCCATGGCCGGTTGAAACATCTTGAACACTTTGACGATTGCTTGAAATTTGTCGATCTCCAGTTGACATAAACAAGTTTCCATTATTATCGACAATAACTCTACTACCATAATGATTAACACTATTTACACCTGGAGTTGCTTCAACAATGACTTCAATATTATTTAAAAAAGACAAGTCATCACTTAGTTGTCCTTTCATCAGTGCTGTAAAGGTTAGATTATTTCTACTAAGTGACATGGTTAAAAAAACATTGTTCGACTGTTCAAAATCATGGCTTACAGCCACATCAAGCAAGCCACCTTGACCAGCAACAATTAAGTTAGAAAAATTACTTTCAATAACTGAAATTTCATCACTAACCAATAGTAGTCGACCACCTTTTTCAGTTATAAGTAGTTCACCACTTGGTAGTTGATCCATTCCCCATGGACTGGATAAATTATCAAACAACACATCCACTTTTAGTGGTGTTGTAGTTATGATACCTGGTGCTCTATGTTGATTTTCAAAAGCAGCTTCAAAACTTGTGTTCGCTGCTTGTGTCTCCACTGGATCCGTAAACATCAAATCCATTTCTTGATTTTTATCTTCATCTTCTTGTTCACTAGGATCTTGTTGATTTACATCAGGATCCCCATTTTCTTGATCTTCATTTGAATTGAACGCACATCCAACAAAAAATACTAAAACAAAGAGGATTAGTAGTAGTTTTTTCATTGACCTCACTCCTTACTACCTTATAACCTAAGTATAAAGAGGATGGCTTTCAATTGCATCTTTGATACATTGTTTATGATCAGAGAATAATTATTTTTTTGCTTGTCTTTTATACACCTGTTGTCCATTAACGAAAGTCATGTCCACTTGTATATCCTTTATATGCAATGGATTAACGGTAAAAACATCTTGGTTTAATACAACAAAATCTGCATAATATCCGGGTTTTATTCTTCCTTTTATGTTTTCCTCAAAACTTGCATACGCTCCGTCGATGGTAAAGTGGTCAATCGCTTTATAAACATTTACCTTTTGATTAGGATTAAAACCAGTTTTAAAGGTATTGTTTAAATCTGAGTTGTTTATGGCACAATGTAACCCATGCATAACATTAAAAGGTTCAATAGGAGCATCGGATGAATACGCAACATGCATGTTAAGATCATCCATGCTTTTAAATGCATACGATGTTTTTGCAAGTGATTGTCCTACGCGATCTTCAACAATATGCAAATCATAATGCAAGAATATTGGCTGAACATAAGCTATAATATCACACTCTTTAGAGCGGTTTAAAATATCTTCATCGGTAATTTGACAGTGTATAATACCATGTCGAAGATCGTTGTTTTTAGTCTTTAATGACTCATATGAATTTAACACCAAGTCCATGGCTCCATCACCAATGGCATGAGCTGCGACTTGAATGTTGTTTTTATGTGCTGTTATAACATACTCATTTAATTCTTCCTGTGTCAAAGTTGCGATTCCTTTTGTGCTTGGATCATCATGATACGGTTTTTTTAAAAAAGCTGTTCTTGCACCAAGAGAACCATCAGTAAATAACTTTAATGGTCCATAGCGATTAAAAGCATTGGTTGATCGATCATACCCTTGTTTTATTCGTTGATTAAAAGCATGAATATCTTTAAAGCAAATCTGATGATACACTCTGACTGTTGGGTTTTCTACAGCTACTTGTTGATAAGCTTTCTCAATAATATCAGAATCTTTACTACCTACATTTAAATCATTGGTGGCGACTGACGTTATTCCATGTGCATTAGCCACTTCACTAACAAAAGTGAGTGCTTCTTTAACTTGTTTTACGCTTATTGTTTGTTTTAAAGGATCTAACAACAACCGTGCATTTTCACTTAAAACTCCGGTTGGTTTATCATCATGCACATGCACAAGACCACCCTTAATCTTTGATGATGATGTAATGTTGGTAAGCTGCATCGCTTTTGTGTTAACACTAACAACATGCCCACATGCTCGATAAAATAGTATCGGGATTTCAGTAGAAATAGCGTCCAAATCTTTTGCTAGTAAGAAACGTTTTTCATCCGTAAAATAATCCTGATTATACCCTCTACCAATAAGCATGTTTGTGTCAGGTTTTTCTTTTAAGTATTGTTTAGCTAAAGCAAGGACATCTTCAACTGAACTGGCAGATGATAAATCAAGCGACATTAATGCTTGTGCATTCATGTAAAAATGCAAATGAGCATCATTAAATCCAGGAACAACTGTTTTACCTTGCAAATCGTATTGTTTAGATAAAGCATCTGAATGTTGTAGCGCTTCTTTGTTATTACCAACATATGTAAAAAAACCCTCTTCAACAACACATGCTTCTTCAAAATGTCCCTCTTCGACATAAATCTTTCCATTGGTATAAATACTTTTCATAGCTCACCTCTTTTATTATCTATTTAGTTATAGTAAGAAAAAGACCTACTTACAGGTCATTTTCAACCGTTAACGTTTTTTAAACAAACCACCAATCATGTTTGACACATCATCCAAAACATCGCCATCATTATCCGCATCCAAAAGTGATGTTACTATCTTTGTGACATCTTTTTTAGATGAACTACTAATCATCGATGTAAACATACCTAATGCATTGGATAAGTTTGATGCACTTAAATCATCTTTTTTCTTTTGTTGACCTAGCGCTGTTAACACCATGGGCGCAACATTTTTTAACACCGAATCTACTAATGTGTCCGAAACATTCGTTGAAGAAGCAATTTTCTTTTCAACATTGGATGTTTTTGACCCAAAAATATGTTGTAAGATTTTGTTTCCTTCTTGTGGGTTGACGTTTTTTAAAAAGCCTACCACATCATTCATTGAATCATTTTCATGATCTGTCAATGCTTTTTCCAATGCTTTTGCACCTTCAGGTTGCTTGGCGTTTTGACTCATTGCTTGAAGAAGTGCAGGCACACCCATTTCTAGTATATTGGATACATCGCTTTTTGATGCTCCAGTTTGTTTAGAAAGTTGATCGAGTACATTGTTATCTTGAAGCTGTTTAACCATTGATAGTATATCCATAAACAATCCTCCATTCACCTTTATTATACGCTTAAAAAAAGGAAACACAAAAAAAGTACTTTTACTTTTTACATTTCTAGTAGGATATTTTGAACAAACTAGTCTTTGCTTATTAACTCTCTTTTTTCAATATTAAAACAACATACACTAGTGTACCAAATAAGATGGATGCCATGGTTAATTGAACGTTAAGTTCAAACATTTGACTATTTAACAATGGATGAAACATTACAAACCCTAAAAATGGTGTTGCTAAATAAAAACCAATCATACTAGCAATAACTATCAAAATTCTTTTATCTTCTTTTCTCATCATACTCCTTCTATGGCATCACTTTTGGATGCATCTGTTTATAATTTGCTTTTGTTTCAAAATGGTTATATATCACGACACTGAGTAGTACAACACCACCACCAACAATTGATAATAAAGTAGGAACTTCTCGAACAATTAACAATACCCATATTGGATTTAAAATTGGTTCTAATGTCGCAATAATATTGCTTTGTGTTGCACTTGCATGTTGAATGCCTAAGGAAAAGAAAATATATCCAAACCCTAATTGAAAGACTCCCATAATCACAATTAATACCCATGGATAAATTTCTAGTGACATGTTGGGATCAAAAAACACAAACGGGAGAAGTAGCACACTTAATAAATTACCCATAAATGTCGCATCAAATGGAGATGCTCCATCCATTTTATTGACAAAAAAGACACCTGCAAACATAAGTCCTGAACATAAACCAATAAAATCACCTAGATAATTACCTGTTCCTAATTGATTAATAAAGAATAAGATGATTCCAAAACCAATTCCAACCAAGGCTAACATATCGCGACGGTTTGGTTTTCGTTTTAAAATGAAATAATTCAACATTATAATAAAAAAAGGAGAAGTGTACTGTAATACAATAGCATTTGCTGCTGTTGTAAGTTTGGTCGAAATCATAAACAAGACAGTTGTCATTGTTAATGCAATCGCTGCAAAAAAGGTAGCTTTGTTTAACTTAAATGAAAAGCTACGTCTAAAAGCCGCAATCGTCATTGCCGCAATAATGCCTCGAAGTGCTGCTATCGATAAACCTGAAAAAGGAATGGTTTTGGCTAGTACTCCACCAAAGCTCCAAAAGATAGCTGCACATAAAATATAAAGTGCTCCAATATTTTTATTTTTCATTTAATGGGATTATATCATAAACAGTTTTCTACGCTACTTTTTTTGTGCCACTAAAACATAAGATAGTGGAAACCCACTATTGGATACATCCTCAAAAGAGTCAGTAAGGTCTTTTTCATACTCATTAAATAATTGAATGCTTAATCCTGAACTAATCATACTATTAAAGATAGATGATAAGGTATGGGAGTAACTTGTAAAAGTATGAATAAATTTGTTGTTTGAATCAGCAATATAATCTATACCTCCCTGTTCTATCCATGGATCATCTTTAAAATAAGAGTTCACAAGTAAATCAGGTTGACTTTCAACATAGCCATCTTCATTAGGCATTGCCAGCATGTTAGTAAATGGGTGTGATTCAGATAGTAATACTACACCATCTTCTTTTAATACCCTTTTTACGACTTGAAAAAATGCCTGTAGATCTTTAAACCACGTTAAAGCTCCAATAGTGATGATGACTGCATCAAAGGTGTCATTGTATTTTGGCTGGATAGCTAAAATATCGCTTTGAACAAACTCACAGTTGTACGATAATGTGTTAGCAATTTCATTAGCAAAATCAATCACGTTTTGCGCAATATCAAACCCTACAGCATAAGAAGGTTCTAGCTGCATTAAAGACATTAACTCACGTCCGTTATTACAACAAAAGTGAGCAATCTTTTTCCCCTTTAAGTCATATTGTGAAATTACTTTTACAAACTCTGGTTGTAAAAATGGGAAGGATTCTTGTTGGCATCGTCTAATAATATCCATGCCAAAGTCTTCTCTTCTATGTTCAAACACTTCTTCCCAAGCTTTCTTATTATTTTCATGTTCTATGTTCATGTAATTTCTTCCCTTTTTTCATAAAGTATTCTTGTAGCGATTTTCTTAAATCCAAAATTATAGTAAAACGGCATATCACCACCAAACATGTACGTAGCACCAAGTTGTTTGGTTTTTTCTATACTATGAGCGATTATAGCAGAAGCAAGACCTTTTTTCCGATGATTTGGCATCGTAGCTAAAGGTTCTAAATAAGCATAGTGATTGTGTTTATCTAACCACATCCCTGCATAGGTTGCATAATCACCGTTATCAGCCTTTACAATGGTTGATAGCTCTTTTGAAAAGTTAGGTCCTGTTTGCATCATCAAACGACTATCAAAATCTTTGTCGCTTTCTTTTTTATGATCAAACCCTTTATGCAAACATTCATCAATTTTTGAGATATCATTTTCTTCACAGAGAGAGAAAAACTCATATCCTTGTGCAAGTGTACATTGTTTTAATGGATCATCATACTTAAAGATAGTCACCGCTTCCTCATAAATCGGTTTAAAGCCTCTTTCTTTTAAAATATCATTCTTTTCTTTTTCATGATCAATAACCCATATTCGTGTAATCCTATTGTTATCTTTTACAACACTCATATGTTGAGTAGCGAGGGTTACACACTTATCAAAATAAGAAAGATACTCTTGCTTTAATACAATAAATGTTTCTGGTAGTGTCATTTCTATTGCAATAAATCCAATCATTTCATTGTTTTCTTCTACAATCATCATCCTGTGTGCTTCTTTAAAAGAAAACAGTGGATGTGTCAGTGCATACTCAAAAAACTGTGGTAAATAATAACTATTTAAATGTGTCAAGTTGTAGTTCTCTGTTAAAAAGGTATGCACCCGATGAAAATCACTGAGCAAACGAAACTTCACGATGTTCATAATCAATCTCCCTTTTTTCTTACTCGTTATTTATTATTTTACAGTAACTCTACATATTTTCATAGATTAACTACCTTTTTTAACATGTCTGATGTACACTATATATGTTAAGGAGAAGATACAACATGAAAAAAACATATCTATTATTATCCATTGTGATGTTGATGTTATTAAGTGGTTGCATGGCTAATGTAACTGCTGAGTTTGTAGATAGACCAGCAGGATTTTTCTTTGGCATTTGGCATGGTTGGTTAGCTCCATTATCGTTGATTTTAAAGATTTTCAACCCTGCTCACTCAATTTATGAAATACACAATACGGGTTTTGGTTATGAAATTGGTTTTTACATGGCGATTATTAGTGGTTTTGGGGGATTGTCTTTGTTGCGTAAAAAACGTTAGAAAGAAGGAAAATCATGAGAATTATCTCAGATACAACATGTCATCTATCTGCTAATGAAGCAAAAGAGCGTGACATCCTACTTATTCCTAATCAGATCATTCATAGAAAACAAGTAATTCGTGATTACCTTGACATTAGCTCAAGCGACTTCATGGAGTTGTTGAAGATTGACTATGCAAAAACATCACAACCTGCTTTTGGTGAAGTGATTGAAGCCTATGAAAAAACAGCCCCAGAAGATACCCTTCATATTACTACAGGTGATGGATTAAGTGGCGCCTATAATAATGCATGTTCTGCAAAAGAAAGTATTCAAGCGAACCATGTACAAATATTCCACTCACGATCTGTTGCTGGAGTTAATCATTATTTGACATTACTAGCACATAAGCTAACAACTTTAGATTACTCCATACAGGAAGTTATTCAGCGATTAAGTCGATGTGTAACCCAAACACAATCGTATGTCATACCTACTGATTTTAGTTTTTTACAAAAATCTGGAAGACTTACAAAAACAGCTGCTGTGCTTGGTGGATTGCTTAAACTAAAACCAGTGATGGCTCAAAGTGAAGATAAAAGGAAAATTGACAAGTTTTCCATTAATCGAACTTGGCAAGGTGCCATTGATAGTGTTGTTAATGACTTAATCGCAAAAAAAGTAGATTTACGACATAAAATTTACGTCTTGCATGCATTTAACGAAGACATTGCCAACCAAGCAATAGATGCTATTAAGCGTAGCTTAGGAAATGTGGATATTCAATCCTTTCTCTTATCCCCTGCTATGATTACTCATGGTGGACCAGGATGTGTGGTAATACAAAGTGTTTTAAAAGATAGTCTCGATTTAAAATAGTCAACTTTTAATATAACGTGTATAATAATAGTGAAATTTAAAACAAATTCATTGCTTTTTAATGCAATTTTAATAATTCTTAA
>CAYZMP010000036.1:0-17009 GCA_964479585.1 uncultured Erysipelothrix sp. | reverse complement strand
GTTTTCTTCATAAACAAAAAAAAGACTGTCGACTTTATTTGTCAACAGTCTGAAAGAACTCCATCACGGAGTTCTTTTTGGTCGTTGTAATTATTTAATAATTTCGGTAACGTTACCAGCACCAACTGTACGGCCACCTTCACGAATAGAGAATTTAGTACCTTGCTCTACTGCGATAGGAGCGATAAGTTCAACTGTCATTTCAACGTTATCACCAGGCATAACCATTTCCACACCTTCTGGTAATTGGATAACACCAGTTACATCAGTTGTACGGAAATAGAATTGTGGACGATAGTTTGAAACAAATGGAGTGTGACGTCCACCTTCTTCTTTAGACAAAACATACACTTGTGCTTTGAATAATGTGTGAGGTGTAACAGATCCTGGTTTTGCCAAAACTTGTCCACGCTCAACTTCTTCACGGTTTACACCACGAAGTAATGCACCAACGTTATCACCAGCTGTTGCTGAATCTAATAACTTATGGAACATTTCGATACCTGTAACAACAGTTTTACGTGTTGGACGGATACCTACGATTTCAACTTCTTCAGATAGTTTTAGAACACCACGTTCTACACGTCCTGTAGCAACTGTACCACGACCTGAGATTGTGAATACATCTTCTACTGACATTAAGAATGGTTTGTCCATTTCACGATCTGGTGAAGGAATGTATGTGTCAACTGCATCCATTAACTCTTGGATTTTTTCTTCCCAAGCTGCATCTCCTTCGTTTGCTTTTAAAGCAGAACCACGGATTACTGGACAGTTATCATCATAACCATATTCTCCAAGAAGTTCACGAACTTCCATTTCAACTAAGTCGATAAGCTCTTCATCATCAACCATGTCGCATTTGTTTAAGAATACAACCATGGATGGGATACCAACTTGGCGACCCAATAAGATATGCTCACGAGTTTGTGGCATTGGACCATCTGTTGCCGCAACAACTAGAATAGCTCCGTCCATTTGCGCAGCACCTGTGATCATGTTTTTAACATAGTCAGCGTGTCCTGGGCAGTCAACGTGTGCATAGTGACGTTTGTCTGTTTGATATTCTACGTGTGCAGTATTAATAGTAATACCACGTGCTTTTTCTTCTGGTGCACCATCAATTTTGTCATACTCGACTCTTTGTGACTTACCAGCTTTTGACAAGTAGTTTGTGATTGCTGCTGTCAAAGTAGTTTTACCATGGTCAACGTGACCAATGGTACCGATATTAACGTGTTCTAACGACCGATCAAATTTTTGCTTTGCCATTGCAAATTCCTCCTCATTTTGATATGAAACACTTTCATTTTAAAATAAATCGTAACTGTTTTCAACAATTAGTTACTGTTTGCTGATTTCTTTGCAATTTTTTCACTAATGCTCTTAGGCACTTCATTGTAGTGAGAGAACTGCATTGAATAACTTCCGCGACCTTGAGTAAAGGAACGTAAATCGGTTGCATATCCAAACATCTCTGATAATGGAATAAACGATTGTACTGCAACTGCATTTCCACGTTCTTCTTGATCACGAATTTGACCACGACGTGAGGATACATCCCCCATTACACTTCCTAAATAATCAGAAGGTGCAACAACTTCAACAGCCATGATTGGCTCAAGAAGCACTGGGTCACATTTTTTGGCAGCTTCTTTTAGGGCCATGCTACCAGCAACTTTAAAGGCCATTTCGGAAGAGTCCACTTCGTGGTAAGAACCATCATATAGGGTTGCTTTAATATCAATGATAGGATAACCAGCAACTAATCCATTGTTTAATGATCCTTCAATACCTTCCATTGTTGGTTTAATGTATTCTCTAGGAACAGTTCCACCAACAATTTTATCAATGAATTCAAATCCTTTTCCAGTTTCGTTTGGTTCAAACAACACTTTAACATGTCCATATTGACCACGACCACCAGATTGGCGAACAAACTTACCTTCAACCTCAGCGGATGTGCGAATAGTTTCGCGATAAGCAACTTGAGGTGCACCGATGTTTGCTTCTACTTTAAATTCACGTTTCATACGATCCACTAAGATGTCCAAGTGAAGTTCACCCATACCAGCGATAATGGTTTGACCTGTTTCATCGTCAGTATATGTTCTAAAGGTTGGGTCTTCCTCAGCAAGTTTGCTTAAAGCAATACCCATCTTATCTTGGTCACCTTTTGATTTTGGTTCAATTGCAACGTTAATAACTGGTTCTGGAAATTGCATTGATTCCAAAATGATTGGTGATTTCTCATCACACAGAGTATCCCCTGTGACCGTATCTTTTAAACCGATTGCGGCTGCAATATCACCTGCATAAACATCTGTAATTTCTTGACGGTGATTTGCATGCATTTGCATAATACGACCAAAACGTTCACGTTTTCCTTTGGTTGCATTATACACATATGATCCACTGCTTAAATGACCAGAGTAAACTCTAAAGTAACTTAAGCGTCCTACAAATGGATCAGTCATGATTTTAAATGCGAGCGCACTAAATGGGGCATCATCACTTGAAGGACGTGTTGCTTCTTCACCATTTGGTAAAACTCCTTTAATACTAGGAACTTCTAGTGGTGAAGGTAAGTAAGCAACAACAGCATCCAACATGGATACAACACCTTTGTTTTTATAAGCAGCGCCACACATAACAGGGAAGAACTCCCCACTAATAACAGCTTTACGAATCGCTTCTTTAATTTGTGGTATTGTTGGTTCTTCACCTTCTAATACCATCATCATTAGATCATCATCGTAATCTGCGACCATTTCCAATAATTGTGCACGATAATTTTGTGCTGATTCTAATAAATCGGCTGGAATTTCTTCCAAACGATCTTCTTTAATTGTAACGTCTTGGAAATAATGGGCTTTCATTTCGACTAAGTCGATTAAGCCATCAAAATCTGCCTCAACACCAATTGGTAATTGAATTGGAGATGCTTTCGCACCCAAACGACTTCCAATTGTTTTTACTGACATGTAAAAGTCAGCACCTGTTGCGTCCATCTTATTGACAAACACAATACGTGGAACATTATATTTTGTCGCTTGACGCCATACAGTTTCTGTTTGTGGCTCGACACCACTTTTTGCATCCAATACTGTTACAGCACCATCAAGCACACGTAAAGAACGTTCTACCTCAACCGTAAAGTCTACGTGACCTGGGGTATCGATAATATTAATACGATGTTCTTTCCAAGATGCAGTAGTTGCTGCAGAAGTAATGGTAATTCCACGTTCTTGTTCTTGGGCCATCCAGTCCATGGTGGCAGCGCCATCATGGGTTTCCCCAATCTTGTGCGTTCTTCCTGTGTAATACAGGATACGCTCGGTCGTTGTTGTTTTCCCAGCGTCAATATGGGCCATAATTCCTATATTTCGCGTCTTTTCTAATGAAAACTCACGTGCCATAATATACCTTCCTTTCTAGTAGCGACTGCATCTTACCAGCGGTAATGTGCAAATGCTTTATTTGCTTCAGCCATGCGATGAATATCATCACGTTTTTTAACTGATGCTCCATTGCCGTTTGCGGCATCGATAATTTCGTTAGCTAAGCGCATCTCCATAGTTTTTTCACTACGCAAACGAGCATAGTTCACAACCCAACGTAACCCTAAAGTTAAACGTCTTTCTGCACTTACTTCCACCGGTACTTGGTAATTTGAACCACCAACACGGCGAGCTTTTAGTTCAAGCATTGGCATTACATTTGCTAATGCTTGCTCAAATACTTCCATTGGCTCTTTGCCAGTTTTTTCTTCAACGATTTCAAATGCGTTATATAAGATCGATTGGGCAACACCACGTTTACCATCAACCATAATCTTATTTATCAATCGTGTTACCAATTTTGAATTGTAAATTGGATCGATTAACACATCACGTTTTGCTATATAGCCTTTTCTTGGCATAGTAACTCTCTCCTTTCACAAAACAATTTATTTTGGTTTTTTTGCACCGTATAATGAACGACTTTGCATACGGCCATTAACTCCTGCGCAGTCCATTGTTCCACGAATAATGTGGTAACGAACCCCAGGTAAGTCTTTAACACGACCACCACGAATCATAATAACACTATGTTCTTGTAGGTTATGTCCGATTCCTGGAATGTAGGCGTTGACTTCCATACCGTTACTTAAACGAACACGAGCATATTTACGTAATGCTGAGTTAGGTTTTTTCGGTGTCATGGTTCCAACACGAGTACAAACCCCACGTTTTTGAGGTGAGCTTATTTTGGTCGGTTCTTTCAACAAAGTATTTAATCCGCGATTTAAAGCGGGGGATTTTGACTTAGTCACTTTGCTTTTACGACTGTTACGTACTAACTGGTTAATTGTTGGCATATTTCTCCTTTCTTATACACACACATCCTGGTGTGTCATATTTTGCAATAAGTTAAGTTTCCGCGCATGGGAAACTCAACTATGTTTTAGCGTTATAATAATACAAAAGCTCAGCTTAAATGTCAATCATTAGTTTCGATTTCTTGCTCTTTCTCATCGTCATTTGTACGAACCATTTCTTCTGGTAATTCAATTAAATCTTCAGAAGGACGATTACGTTCAATTCGTTGTTCTCTTAGATAGTTTGCTAGCTCTAAAATTTCAACCGTTGTTTCACGATGAGTTTTTGAACCGGTACCGGCTGGGATCATTTTCCCAATAATGACATTCTCTTTTAGACCCATCAGTGGATCAATCTTACCTTTAATGGAAGCATCTGTTAATACTTTGGTTGTTTCTTGGAATGACGCTGCCGATAAGAATGAATCTGTTTCAACCGATGCTTTTGATATTCCAAGCAAGGTTGGTCTAAAGATTGCTGGACGTTTACCAGATAACAGGGCATTACGGTTAATGTTTGTGATTGCTGGTAAACTTAGTTGTACACCAGGTGATAAGGATGTGTCTTGTCCATCAATGATAATCACTTTACGAAGCATTTGACGAATCATAACTTCAACGTGCTTATCCGATATCTCAATACCTTGGCTGGCATATACCTTTTTAACTTCTTTTAAGATGTAATTTTGAACTTCATTGACTCCTGCTACCTCAAGTAGTTCTTTTGGATTTACTTGACCTTCAGTTAGTTTATCTCCAGCAAGTACATCCGTACCTACCTTCATCCAAGAACGTAAGGTTTGATTAACATCAATTTCATGTTCAATGCTTTCCTTATCATTCGATACAATGACTTTAGTCTTACGAGTCGTTTCATCACTTTCAATAATGTCTGTGATTTGTCCATCGATTTTTGATAATACAGCTACTGCTTTAGGAGAACGAGCTTCAAAGAGTTCCTCAACACGAGGTAAACCTTGAGTAATATCTTGACCTTCCGCAGCCGCAACACCACCAGTATGGAATGTACGCATCGTTAACTGTGTACCTGGTTCCCCAATGGATTGCGCAGCCATAATTCCTACAGCTTCGCCAACTTCCACTAGTTTACCCGTTGCCATGTTACGTCCATAACATTTTTTACATATTCCATAAGTTGAATCACATGTAAATACGTTACGAATTAGTACTTCCTTAATTCCTGTTTCTTGAATGCGACGAGCTGTGTAATCATTAATAAATTCGTCTTCTTCAACTAACACTTCTTTTGTAATTGGATCAACAATTGTTTCTTTCGCATATCGTCCAACTAAACGATCATAAAGTGACTCAATGACAGAATTCGTTTTACGATCTACAATTTCACTTACAACATATCCACGATCGGTTCCACAATCTTCTTCGTTAATAATAACATCTTGTGCTACATCAACTAAACGACGTGTTAAGTAACCTGATTCCGCTGTTTTAAGCGCTGTATCGGTAAGACCTTTACGCACACCGTGAGTAGAAATAAAGAACTCACTAACGTTTAGCCCTTCTCTAAAGGATGAGTAAATAGGTACCTCGATAATGGATGATTGATATTCTTTTTTCGATTTGGATTGAGTAGGTTTCGCCATCAATCCACGCATACCTGCAAGTTGTGTAAAGTGTGAACGGTTACCACGAGCTCCAGAAACAGCCATCATGTTAATTGGGTTTTTACGAGGTAAGTTTTGCATTAATTCATCCGCAATCTTTTCCTTAACATTATCCCATAATGTCGTTAGATGACGTTCCCATTCCCAAGCAGTTAGTAAACCACGACGATGTAGTGTCATTAGTTCAGCAGCTTTTTCTTTACCTGCCTCAACATGTTCTTCTTTATTAGGTGCAACAATAATATCGGCTAAGGATACCGTCATACCTGCAATTGTTGAATACTTAAATCCTAAATCCTTAAAGGAGTCTAAGATTTCTGCAGTCTTTTTCGTAGAGTAGCGGTTAAATACTTCAGTAATGATTAGTCCTAAATCTTTCTTTTTAAATTCAGTAGAAAGAGGCATACTGCTTACAACTTCTTTTAAGTTTTCACCTTGGTTTACAAAATAACGATCCGGTGTTCTTTCGAAGTTTTCTTTGCTTACTTCATTTAAATAAGGGAAATCAGATGGGAACATATCATTAAAGATGATCTTCCCTACCGTTGTAATAATATATGCTTTGTTTTGTTCAATGCTAAATCCATCTTTTTTCAAACTGTTTGCTTTTAATGCAATACGAGTGTGTAGGTGAATTTGCTTGTTTTCATAAGCAAGTAGTGCTTCATTAGGACTTTTGAATGCTTTCCCTTGATTATTTGCGTATGTACGATACAACTCAGCTTCTTCAACATCACCCATCACTTCTAATTCAATGGCTTTTTCAATGAACTCTTCTGCTGTTTCTTCCATGTTTAGAAAGAAGTTTCCCAACACCATGTCTTGAGATGGTGTAACGATTGGTTTACCATCTTTAGGACCTAAGATGTTGTTAGAACCTAGCATTAAGATTTCAGCTTCAGCACGTGCTTCTTCTGATAAAGGAACATGAACAGCCATTTGGTCACCGTCAAAGTCAGCGTTAAATGCTGGTGTGACAAGAGGATGAATACGAATAGCTCTACCTTCTACTAATTTAGGGAAGAAAGCTTGAATACCTAAACGGTGAAGCGTTGGTGCACGGTTAAGTAAAATTGGGTGATCTTTAATCACTTCTTCAACAATGTCCCATGCTCTTGGATCTTGACGATCAATTAATTTCTCTGCAGTTTTTGGATTACCTGCAATACCACGTACCACAATTTCATTAATAACAAATGGTTTAAACAACTGAATAGCCATTTCACGTGGAATTCCAGCTTCATACATTTTTAAATCTGGTCCAACAGCAATAACACTACGACCGGAAAAGTCTACACGTTTTCCTAGTAGGTTTTGACGGAAACGACCTTGTTTACCTTTTAAGCTATGGCTTAGTGATTTTAATGCACGACCACCAGCACCAGTAATTGGTTTTGAACGACGACCATTGTCAATAAGAGCATCGACTGCTTCTTGAAGCATACGTTTTTCATTTTGTACAATAATCGCTGGTGTTCCAAGTTCCAATAACTTTCTTAGACGGTTATTACGAGTAATGACACGACGATATAAATCATTTAAGTCACTCGTTGCAAAACGACCACCATCTAACTGTAACATCGGACGTAAATCCGGTGGAATAACAGGTAGTACACTCATGATCATCCATTCAGGTTGATTATCAGAATACAA
Source organism: uncultured Erysipelothrix sp. (assembly GCA_964479585.1). Taxonomy (GTDB): domain Bacteria; phylum Bacillota_I; class Bacilli_A; order Erysipelotrichales; family Erysipelotrichaceae; genus UBA6182. The sequence continues at coordinate 9,353 of CAYZMP010000036.1, read as the reverse complement.
GAATGCTTCCACTGTTTCTAAACGTTTAATTAGTTTTTTACGTTTTTCACTTACAGCATCTTCTAAATCTTTAATGATGGCTTCGTGTTCTTTTTCAAGTTCAACTTGTTCTAGTAATGTTTGTACTGCTTCAGCACCTGTTTTTGCAACAAATGATCCACGACCAAATTTCTCAGAGTAATCACGTAATTCACGTTCGGAAATAACTTGTTTATAATCTAGATCGGTTTGCTTTGGATCAGTTACAATCCAAGAAACGAAATACACTACTTCTTCAAGTGCTTTTGGTGGAACATTCAGCAACAAACTCATGCGTGAAGGAATACCACGCAAATACCAAATGTGCGCTACTGGAGCAGCAAGTTCAATGTGCCCCATACGTTCACGACGAACATTTGATTTTGTAATCTCAACACCACATCGGTCACAGACAACACCTTTGTAGCGTACTTTCTTATACTTACCACAATAACATTCCCAGTCCTTGCTTGGACCAAAGATGCGCTCACAAAACAAACCATCTCGTTCTGGTTTTTGAGAACGATAGTTAATGGTTTCTGGTTTTTTAACTTCCCCGAAAGACCATTCTAAAATGCGCTCACGAGATGCTAAACCAATTTGAATCGAGGCGAAATTATTAATACTCATTGTTTATGCCTCCTTATATTTCATCATCAAAGCCAACTACTGCGGCTTCAGTGATGTCTTCTTCGTCTACTTCAATAGAAGCGTCTGTGGATGTATCTTCGGATTGTTCAATTTCAACAACCGCAGCTAATTCATCAACTTCCATTTTCTTCATATCTATTTCACGACCATCTTCATTTAACAATTTAACATCAATTGCCAATGCTTGAAGTTCGTGTTTTAATACTCTAAATGATTCTGGTACACCTGCTTCAGGAATATCTTTTCCTTTGATAATGGCTTCGTATGTTTTTGTACGACCCGCAATATCATCGGATTTAATGGTTAAGATTTCTTGTAATGCTCTTGCGGCACCATAAGCTTCTAATGCCCATACTTCCATTTCCCCAAAACGTTGTCCACCATTTTGTGCTTTACCACCAAGTGGTTGTTGGGTTACTAAGGAGTAAGGACCTGTAGCACGTGCATGCAATTTATCATCAACCATGTGGGCAAGTTTAATCATATACATAACCCCAACAGCGATGCGCTCATCAAATGCTTCCCCTGTACGACCATCAAACAAGATTGTTTTACCATCTGGATTCATTTGTGCTTCTTCCATAATGGCTTTAAGATCATCATTTTCAATACCATCAAATACTGGTGTCGCAAATTTAACCCCAAGTTTTTTAGCAGCCATCCCTAAGTGGATCTCCAACACTTGTCCAATGTTCATCCGTGAAGGAACCCCAAATGGATTTAACATAATGTCTACTTGTGTTCCATCAGGCATAAATGGCATATCTTCGACTGGTAAGATTTTAGAGATAACCCCTTTGTTACCATGGCGACCCGCCATTTTATCTCCTTCAGAGATTTTACGTTTTTGAACAATGTATACTTTAACGATCTCATTAACTCCTGGAGGTAAATCATGACCACTAGCACGGTTAAAGATTTTAACATCTTGAACAATACCACTACCTCCATGAGGTACTTTTAAGGAATTATCACGAACTTCACGTGATTTTTCTCCAAAGATAGCTAACAATAATTTTTCTTCAGGTGAGATTTCACTTTGACCTTTTGGTGTAACTTTACCAACCAAAATGTCTCCTTCTTTTACTTCCGCACCAATCATAACAATGCCTCGTGCATCTAAATGACGACAAGCATTCTCACTTACATTTGGAATATCACGAGTAATCTCTTCTGGACCTAATTTTGTTTCACGAATCTCAATATCATATTCTTCAATATGAATGGATGTATACACATCATCACGTACTAAGCGTTCTGACATGATAACAGCATCTTCATAGTTGTATCCATACCAAGTCATAAAGGCAATGGTTACGTTTTGTCCAAGTGCTAATTCACCTTTGTCCATCGCTGGACCATCAGCTAAAATATCACCAGGATATATCTTTTCACCCTTTTTAACAACAGGATTTTGAGTAACACTTGTTCCTTGGTTTGAACGTCTAAACTTTTGTAAGGTATACACACGTTCATTGTCTTTTTCACTTACGACAATCTTGCGACCATCAACATAGTTAACAATACCTTCGTTTTTAGCAATGATTGCACTACCTGAGTCTTTAGCTACACGATATTCAATACCAGTACCTACATATGGTGAATCAGGACGAATAAGTGGAATTGCTTGACGTTGCATGTTTGCGCCCATTAGAGCACGTGAAGCATCGTCATTTTCCAAAAATGGAATCGCCGCTGTCGCAACAGAAACAATTTGTTTTGGACTAACATCCGCAAGCTCAACACTTTCACGTTTTGCAATGATGTTTTCACCTTTATAACGAACAACGACTTCTTCATTGATTAATCTTCCACCAACAACTTCGTTTGCTTGAGCAATAACATAATCAAGTTCATCATCAGATGATAAATAAAGTACATCTTCTGTAACCGTACCATCTTCCTTAACAACACGATATGGTGTTTGAATAAACCCATACTCATTTACTTTTCCATAAGTTGTTAAGTTAGAAATAAGACCAATGTTTGGACCTTCTGGTGTTTCAATTGGACAAATACGACCATAGTGAGAACTATGAACATCACGCACTTCATATCCAGCACGTTCACGTGTTAAACCACCAGGACCTAATGCAGAAATACGACGTTTGTTTGTAAGTTCTGCAAGTGGGTTTGTTTGATCCATAAACTGTGATAATTGAGAACTTGAGAAGAACTCTTTAATCGCCGCAGTTAATGGACGAATGTTCGTTAAGTTTTTTGGTGTCAACTGAGCTGTTTCAGTAATGGACATTCTTTCTTTAACCACACGTTCCATACGAGAAAGACCAATTCTAAACTGATTTTGAATTAGTTCTCCTACTGTACGAATTCGACGGTTACCAAGTTGGTCAATATCATCAACATCACCAACACCATCAAACATGTTGAGCATGTAATCATACGATGCATACATATCAGAAATGGTAATGGTTTTTGCTTGTGATAATGGATCAATACCAAGCACTTTAACAACATGGGTTGATTTTTCAGGTGTCACATAAAGCTGTTGAAGAGCAGCACCTAACAACCAAATTGAAACTTCTTTTTTAGCTGTTGCTTTTACAATAGCTTCACTTTGTTTGTTTGTTAATGTTTGTTTGTGATTACCTTCTTCTTTAAAGAAATAAGGTTTAATTACATCTTTTTTATCCACAACTAAATCTTCATTATCAACAAGTACACGTCCTAAAGTATACAAACGTTGACCATAGTTTAATACTGAGCGAGCATTTTCACTCGTCAATTTAACTTCTTTAGCGACAATACCTGCATAAATTGAAATAGGTTGATCCACACTACTTAAACGCTTAACATCATCATGAGTTAATACCATTCCAGCTGTGTAGGTATGTTCATCAAGTTGAAAATCTTTAGCAACAACACGCCCTAATAGTCCTAAATTGTAATTTGTGGATACTTCTACTACATCAGGATAAGCAAACAAGTGATTTGCAGGGAAGGCTTCCATGTTTACACCATAATCCAACACTGCTTTTAACTCATCACGTTCTTTACGCTTAATACGAGTTCCACTTGGATAAACAACGTTCCCATTATGATCACAAACATCTTCAGCAAGTTTTGTTTGTTCTAAACGAGCACCAACCGATAATTTTTTATGTAATTTATAACGACCTGCTTTTGTCAAGTCATAACGACGGTGGTCAAAGAACTTCGCAGCCATCAAGTTAATCGCACCTTCATAGGTTGCGACTTCATCAGAACGTTGGTTCTCATAAATTGATAACAACGCTTCTTGGGTTGTTTTCACTTTATCCGCCACTAAGGTGTTTGTTAATTCTTCGTAATTACCAAACAAACCATTATATAATAGGACATAATTATTTAAAAACTCACGTGGTTCATTAATAACTTCAATTTCTTCATTTACCGGTAAATTCAACGCTTCCATAAAACGCTTAAAATCGCTTGTATCAAGCGCATCTTCACCTTTTTCAAAATCCATGGATAAACCGACTGCTTTTAATAAGACAGTGGATAAGATTTTACGCTTACGATCCACTCTCATATTAATGATACGACCTAAAGCTTGTTTTTTCGCATCGGTTAATAATTCTAACCAAGTCCCACGACTTGGAATCAATTCACTTTGAAATACTTCTTTTTGTCCTTTTTCTTCTGGTAATATTTCATAATATGCACCAGGAGAACGCACGATTTGTGAAACGATAACACGTTCTGCACCATTAACAATAAAAGTTCCTGAGTCACTCATTAATGGGAAGTCACCTAAAAATACATCTTCGTATTTTTCAATTACTTCACCTGTTTGAGAATCCAAGATGGATAATTTCATTTTCCCTTTTATAGGAGCGGCATAGTTTGCCTCACGAATCTTACATTCTAAGACATCGTATTTTGGTTCGCCGAATTCATAATCAACAAATTCTAATTTGATTGACTCCGAATAGTTCATAATCGGATAAATTTCGTCAAACACTTCTTTGATTCCTTCTTGTTGGAACCATTTAAACGAATCCGTTTGTATTTCTACTAAATTGGGAAGGTCGAGTTCTCCACTAACTTTTGAGTAGTCACGTCGAACCGCTTTATTTCCAAATTTCGACAGCTTATAAGAGGATTGTTTCTTCATGCATGTCTTCCTTTCCCTATCGTAACAATGCCAAAAAAGGCATATTACGTCTTTTAAATTTCGTATTATTATGCAATTTATTATATTATCAAATCATTGTCAATATGTCAAGCACTTTTTCTACAAGTAATAACCCAAAAACCTTTGTGTTTCACCAATACATGACATGAGTGAAATATTGACTGCACATAGTTGAGTGCACTTTTAGCCCCTTGATCTTTTCTTATAACAAGGGTTAATACACCTTCTGTGGTTAAATGATCACGTGCTTCTAATAATAATGCATACATTTTCTTTTTCCCTACCTTGATGGGAGGGTTAAAGGCAATGCTATTGAACTTCTGATGAATGTTTTCAAATCCATCAGAAAGCACACTTGTTATGTTCACATCGTTTAACTGTGCATTTTCTATCGTAAGTGAGAGTGCACGTTGGTTAACATCACTTGCGACAACTTCCATTTCAGGAAAGTTTTTTTTTACAACAATCGCCACTACACCATAGCCACATCCTAAATCTAAAAATGAACCAGAGGTTGGATGATTGATTAAGTTTGTAAGCATTGTTTGTGTTCCTAGATCAACATGATCTTTTGAAAAGACGCCAGCATCACTCATTAATTTGTAGTCCACGCCCAAAAACCGGAATACTAATTGTTTCCGGTTATGTTTTAATCTTGGGTCGTTTTCAAAATAATGCGTCATACAACACCTCCTTGATTGCAACTAAGTTGCGCTAACAAGGAAAGTGTTATTTAATTTCAACTTCAGCGCCAGCTTCAACCAATTTATCTTTGATTTCTGCAGCTTCTTCAGGTTTGATACCTTCTTTAATTGGAGCAGGTGCTTTATCAACTAAACCTTTTGCATCAACTAAACCTAAACCTGTGATTTCACGTACTACTTTAATTACTGCAACTTTACTTTGTCCAGCAGCTTTTAAGATTACGCTAACTTCGCTTACTTCAGCTTCAGCTTCAGCAGCAGGAGCAGCACCAGCAGCAGCTACAGGAGCAGCAGCGCTAACACCAAACTCTTCTTCGATTGCTTTTACTAATTCATTTAATTCTAAGATTGTCATTTCCTTTAATGAGGAAATTAGTTCTTCTGATGTAATTTTTGCCATTTTATTGATCCTCCGTTTTATTTTCTTCACTTGAAGCCTCAGCTTCGTTAACTTCTTCTACTACTTCAGCTTCTTTTGCTGGAGCTTTTTTTGCCTTTACCTCTTCTGCAGGAGCTTCTTCAGTCTTTACTTCTTCAACTGGTGCTTCTTCAGCTTTCTCTTGTTCTACAGGTGCATCCGCTGGATTTAACTCAGCAACTTGAGATAATGCATAGGCGAAATTTCTAATTGGTGCTTGGAATAATCCAAGTAACATTGAAATCATACCTTCGCGGTTAGGTAGTGTAGCTAGTTCTTTGATCATGTCTACATCAACAACTTTGCCTTCTACGATACCACTTTTCAATACCAACGCTTTGTTTTTCTTAGCAAATTCAGCAAGTATTCTACTTGGTGCAACTGCATCATCGCCAAATACAAACGCGTTTGGTCCAACTAAGTATTCAACTAATCCTTCATACCCAGCTGCTTCTGCTGCTCGTGAAGCCATTTTGTTTTTATAGATCTTCATCTCAATGTTCTCTTCACGTAATTTACGACGTAAAGTAGTCATTTGAGCAACACTTAAACCACGGTATTCAACTACAACAGATGATTGAGAATCACTAAACTTTTGTTGGATCTCATTGACCACTGCTTTTTTTGCTTCTAAAACCGTATGGTTCATGGTTTTGTTCCTCCTTTTTTTAAGCAACAATATCCATAAAATATAAAACTCATGCCTAAGCACGAGTAAAAAGGTTTTTATAACTTTTTCCTCGGCAACATGATTAAGCCAGTTGGCCGTTGCTGTCTTAGGGATATTGATAGCGTTATTAGTTTACCATATCTGAGATGCTTGTCAACAAAAACTATGGTTTTCCTTCACTTTTTAAAACCTCTCTGTCGTAAGTATTTACAGCAATCCTACTAACAAAAGAAAATCTTGAGTTAACCCCAAGATTTATACTTTGAATAGTTTGTATAGTTTGTATCCTACTTCTCCAACATTTACTACAACGATGACCCAAAAGACAGTTGTAAGAAGTCCACTTACCATGACACTTAATGGTTCATTAAACGCAGCCACATCACTTATTAATGTGGGGTTAATTATATCCATCGTCGCAACTACTCCAACAAAGATAATCAGCGAGATAAGTTGCATTGCAATAATAAATGCTTCTCTTTTTTTAGAGAACGTCACATTCGCTACCTTTACTACGTTGCTAATGATAATAATAGCTAGCATTGCATTTATCCATGGTAACCATGATGAAGCAGTGGCTTGATTTAATAATGGAGATGACACTACAACTTGATTGTCATTTAAAAAGAAAACACCAAACAAATCAAGGTTAAAGTTTATGAGAACGACAACAACTGCACCGAAAATAACACCACCAATACCTTCTGCTCTTGTCGAGGTTTTTGCAGGTACATCCTTAGGTAAATCCTTTATTGTCCATATCGCATCATCCACTAGTTCTTTTTCATCAAGTTCAGATCGTTGAACAAGTGCAAAGATAATGGTGATCCAAGCAAACACTTGAAGCAAAGCATTAAACAACCCAACTAAAGAAGAAACAATATACGAAACATCATTCATATCATTTATTGCACTATTGACTAACATAGCTACTAATAGTCCAAGTCCTACCGCAAACATAACTATCTTTAGTAGTTTCACATACACAGGGTACAATCGCGGTCCTATTAAGTAATCTTTTTTATTTAAGTACTTATCCGATAACTTTTTAGGATCACCTAAATTTTCTAAGACAACTTTAATTGCATCATCTTCTGATAATCCTTCGTCTTTGTGTGATTCAACCATCTCAGTAATTTCATTAAACAATTCTTTTTTTACATCGTCTTTAAGTTTCTTTGGTAAGTTTTTAACTGTCTCTTCGACATATACTGTTATTTTTTTCATGAATTATCTCCCACTAATAAACTTATCATTGTCTCATTAAGTGACATATACTCTTTTTTTAGCTTTTCAAACAACTCTTCTCCTTGCTCACTTATCTGATAATATTTACGTTGTCGATTATCGACTAAGTCCCAACTACTAGTAAGTAATCCTTGTTTTTCTAGCCTTCTTAGTAAAGGATACAAGGTTCCTGCTTCAATCGTAAACTGTTTGTCATGTAGTTTTTGAATGAGTGAGTAGCCATATTCTTTTTCAAACAACTGACTTAGAACACTTAATATTAATAACCCTCTTCGTAATTCTAATACTAAACCTTCAACCATTGTGTCCATTTCTTTCATACAATCACCACCTGTTATACACATTATACTGTGTGCCATACAGTATTGTCAACATCTATACTTTAAATATTTAATATTTTTATCATCTTGTGCGTGATATACTGATGAAGAGGTACACTATGAAAATAATAACAGATACAGGCTCACTACTAAGCAAGCAAGAAGCTGACCAGTTAGATGTGACATTATTACCACTGCAAGTTGCAATTAATGGTAAAAATTATCGCGACTATTTTGAGTTAGACAGTATTGATTTTATAGAAATGACAAAAACAGTAATCCCAACATCATCACAACCTGCGATTGGTGAAGTGATGGAAGCGTATGAAGATACACAAGAAACACTTCATATAACAATGGCAAAAGGATTAAGTGCGACGTATGTTTCAGCGTTAGGGCATATTGAGTCGCAGAAGATTAAACATGTAACATTGTTTAATTCCATGACACTATCCTTAACACAACGATATTTAGTTCGTTTAGCAAGCAAACTTAAAAGCACTCATTCCATTGATGATATCATTAATAGAATGAATACTTGTTTAAATCAGTGTCAATCGTATTTAATCCCTGAGGACTTTGATTACTTAAAACGAGGTGGTAGACTTTCTCCACTAGCCGCAACCCTTGGTGGATTTTTAAAGATCAAACCTATCGTAACTCAAGTAGAAGGTTCAGAGAAACTTGAAAAGCTTGGAACTGGGAGAAATTGGAAAACTGCTCTTGACAAGATAATCGATAAAATGAAAGAAAATGGTGTGGATGACACTTTCAAGATTTTTGTTTCTCACGCTGAAAATCACAAAGTAATGGAATTAGCAAAAACGATGATTTCGATGGTGTTTCCAACTATTGAAGTGGAAGTAGAAGACCTTTCTCCTGTTATGATCACTCAAGGTGGTCCAGGATGTATCGCTATTCAGTATATTAAAAGAGATCCAGCTCACTAATACAGAAAGAAGCACACATTGTGCTTTTTTATTAAATTGATGTAAAAAAAACGATGTGCAACCATCATCTCAGAGAGTTGACAAACAATTATGTTTGAAAGCTCTCTTTTCGTATAATAAAATCTAAAGATTCAAGGTTCCCTTTTTCTATCTTTAGTATAGGAAAAGAGTACCTGTTAGGTTGTGTGTGGGGAATTTTACATGCACACTTCCGGGTACTCTTATTTAATCATTTA
>CAYZMP010000035.1:0-17525 GCA_964479585.1 uncultured Erysipelothrix sp. | reverse complement strand
CTGGTACTTTTGATCCCGTAACGATTGGTCATTTGGATGTTATTAAACGAGCATCTGGTTTATTTGATCACGTGTATGTGGTGATTATGGAAAATAAAAATAAAAAAGTAACGTTTAGTGCACAAGAAAGGTTAGATATGATCTTAAAAATCATTCAACCTTATGACAATGTAACAGCGATGATAGGGGAAGGATTGTCGGTAGATTTTGCTCGACAAGTTGGTGCCAATATTTTAATTCGTGGCATTAGAGCGGTCATGGATTATGAGTATGAACTCCAACAAGCCACTGCAAACATGACGCTTTCTCCGGATATTGAAACGGTATTTTTACTCACACGACCACAGTTTTCATTTATGTCATCAAGTGCAGTAAAAGAAATTGCGATAAACCATGGTGATATTTCTGCATTTGTACCAGAGGAAGTATTAGAAAGTGTAATAGCAAAGTTTAAGTAAGCAAAATGATCCTATTTTGCTTTTTTTTATGATAGGCTATCCATAGGTGAAAAACATGAAAAAAGACAAAGAAACATTATTAAGAACATTAGACCCAATCGCGTATTATGTAACACAAGAAAACAAAACTGAACGACCATACACGTCGAAGTACGATCAATTTTATCAAGAAGGGATTTATGTCGATGTTGTATCAAAAGAAGCTTTGTTTAGTTCAAAAGATAAATATGATGCAGGCTGTGGATGGCCATCTTTTAGTAAGCCGATTGCGGAAGTTGTAAAAAAGAAAGACAAATCATTAGGTATGATTCGAATTGAAGTTCGTTCAAAAGAAGCGGATTCCCATTTAGGTCATGTTTTTGATGATGGACCAAAGGAATTAGGTGGATTGCGATATTGCATTAATGGTGCAGCACTAGAGTTTATTCCAAAAGATAAACTAAAAGAAAAAGGCTATGAAAAATTTCTAGCCTTGTTTGAATAAGATTGAAAAAGCAGCATGAAGCTGCTTTTTTATTGACGCTCAAGTGTTTTTAAGCGCTGTAATAACACGGCAATTAAAAGGATAAACACCAATGCCATGATTAGTAGTGGGCCATATGATGCAATATAAGTATCTGAGCTAGTTAACAATAGGAAACTTTGCGTAGCAGGGAGTAGTTTTCCAACGTTCTTTAAAATTGCAGGCAACAATGAAGCATCAAACATAATTCCAGATAACATCATGGAAGGAAGAAAGATTAATTGTGCAAGTATTGTGAGTTGTGCTGTGTTTTTTGATAGCAGACCGATAATTACTCCAACTAACACAATCGTAAAAGTAGAGATAATGATCCTCCCATAAAAGATGAATACGTTACTGATTGATGTAGCATCAAACAATATTGGTGCCACTAGTATTATGATTGTGCTAACGATAAGCAAATGAAAGATACCGCTAAGAATGCTTGAGAAAATTAGTTTAAGAAATGAAACTTTAGAAACGACAAGAGTTTTACGGATATCTTGTGTAAAAAGTTCATTGACTGAAGCAGAAACCCCAATTGTTGCGCCCATCGTGGTAGAAAACACAATCATGCTCGCGATTAATGTGTTTTTGGTTTCCGGCATGATGGAAGTAAACACCGCACCCATGACAAGAAAGAATAGGATTGGTACTAAATAGTTAGTGATGAGGATATCACTACTACGAAAATCCATTTTGGTTTTAATTTTTAAAATAGTCATAAAGGCTTTCATACACCCTCCTTGTTTGCGATGTCAATAAATCGCTGTTCTAATGTTGGTTTTTCGATTATTAAATCAAGTAGTTCAATGTTTTTTTCATTAAACCATTGCATTAACATTGCTAATCCGTCATGTAAATTATCTGTTGAGCAAACATCATAATCTTGTTGTTGAGATAGAAATGATAATGCTTTAACATCTTTATAGTTTATAGCTTCACTTGTTTTAATCTTTAAAATCGTGTGTTCTTTAACTTCGTTAATGATTTCTAGTGGTGTACCTTCTTTAATGAGATTCCCATTCAATAGGATTCCAATTCGATCGCATAAGTCTTCAACTTCACTCATATCATGAGAGGCTAATATCATCGTCATTCCTTGTTGTTTGAGCTGCTTTATTTGCTTATGTAAAGTTGCTCTAGCTTGAACATCAAGTCCTGCTGTTGGTTCATCTAAAATGAGTATTTTTGGTTGATGAGCTAAAGCTAAGGCAAGATGAAGTTTTCTTTTTTGTCCTGTTGATAATGTTTTGTATTTTTTGTTTTTTTGATCCATCAAATCAAATTGATCCAATAAATCGTAAGAAACATCACAGTTTTGAGAGCGACATATAAACTCCATGGCTTCAAGCACACTAATGTTTCTAAAAAGAGAAGATGATTGTAGTTGAACCCCAATTAAACCTGCCGAAATTGCTTGATGGGGTGTTTTATTTGCCAATGAGACACTTCCTTGATCAAAAGATCGCAATCCTTCAATGCATTCTAGTGTCGTTGTTTTACCTGCTCCATTTGGTCCTAGTAAAGCATAAATTTCATTTTCCTTTACTTCAAAGGAAACTCCTTTTAATACTGGTTTATTATCATAGTTTTTTACTAAGTTATTTACTTTAATCATTTTTTACCTCGCTATTTTGTTCAAACATTCTTTCTAGTACATTTTTGATATCATCTTCAATCATTTTAAACTTCTTCATAATAGGATCTTCCTTCATCTTTGGATCTTGAGACACTTTATTCATGTTTTGCAAAACACTAAAATCATTATTTGTAAAACTCATCATTGCATCCCACCACTGTAATACAAGATCAACAATCACTTGATCATAAGATGTAAAACCCTTTTTCTTATTGGCAAGGATTTCATCCGTTATTTTTTGAAGTTGACTGTAATAAACAGATCCTTCTTTTTGAACATAATTGTCTTTAATTGATTGATAAACATCTTCATCAAAATGCTTAATTACCCAATAATGATGGTCGTTGTTGTTTAACATGGTTAAGATTTCTATAAGCAATTTCCAATTAAGCTCATTCATTTGTTTCATTTCTTGTCGAAACTTTTTTAACACAGTGGCTTTATTTTTTAATACAATCAACTCATTTTCAAACTGTTTTTGTTGTTTAAGCAAATAATGATCCACATCTTCGATTGAATCTGCTTTAAGTAATTGATCTTTTATTTGTGATAAACTTAAACCAAACTCTTTTAAACTTATAATTTGATGCAACAACAGAATGTCATTTTCTAAGTAATAACGATGATTGTTTTTTAAGTAACCACTCGGTTTCAATAATCCGCATTCATCATAATAACGTAATGTGCGAACTGAAACATTCATCATTTTTGCTGCTTCTCCAATGGAGAATGACTGTTTTTTGTCCTTCATGCTTATCACCTCAAACACATAATATCACCTTACGTAACGTAAGATGCAAGTGTTTTTTGAAAAAAGTTTATTATTTTTTGACAACATAAAAATGAGCACCTTAATTTGGTGCTCATCATAGAATAGATAATTATTGGATACTATTTAATAAGCTCCCCAACCACCATCAGCTAAGATTGTTTCTCCATTTACAAAAGATGCTTCATCACTGCATAAAAACAAGGCGAGGTGTGCAATTTCTTCTGGTTTACCAGAACGAGGATTAGTAACTGATCCAGCCATTGCTTTTTCAGCTCCAAATTCACTAGGATTACTCATGGTAAGTCCGATGTTTGTTTCAACTCCACCAGGTAATATTGCGTTAACTCGAATACCTTTTTTTGCATACATGTGTCCTGCATTTTTCGTCATACCAGCTACCGCATGTTTACTTGCGGTATATGCAAATCCTGCGCGAGTTCCAAATACACTTGCTGCTGAACCAATGTTTAAGATGACTCCTTTTCCTTTGTCCAAAAATAGTGGTAATACTTTTCTCATGCCTCGCATCACACCATCGGTGTTAACAGAGAACACACGATACCATGTCTCATCATCAAGTTCATGAGCAGGTAAGAAATTGTCCATAATACCCGCATTGTTTACTAATACATCCACCGTATCATAATGATCGATCGTTTGATCAATAAGCTGATCAATGTCTTGTTGTTTAGAAACATTTGCGGCTAATGCATAAGCATCCTTACCTTGTGCTTTAATTTCATCCACTACAACTTGTGCGGCTTCTTTTTTTAAATCAGAAACCACTACTTTAGCACCTTCATTTGCAAATAAGATTGCAATTGCGCGGCCCATGCCACTGGCGGCGCCTGTTACAACTACTACTTTATTGTCTAAGCGTCCCATTGTAAGACCTCCTTAAAAATACCGTAACATACATTGCAAACGCTTACAATTTTGATAATACGTTAACAAGTTATCGTAAAAAGCAAAAGGTGATATGTCTACCGGTCGTTTTATCTCGTCGATAAGAAAAGAAGTTCTCACGATCACTAAAAGTGCATCGATGATCTATCGATATGTTTTGTGGTGGAATATGGTGTGCCTGGATTTGTGAGACATTGATGGCTATGGCATCAAATAAAGCATGATGATCATCAAGATAATGTAAGTACTCATTATAATCAGGGTGGTGTGATTGTATGATGTGGATGACATCCTCTTTAATAGAAAAATGTTTCTGTGATAATGATGGCCCAATATAGATGTGAATATCGTTAGGGTCAGACTGCTCATGTTGTATCCAATGATCAATAAACTTACCAGAAATGTTTGCCAAGGTGCCTTTCCATCCTGCATGAACGACACCTAGTAGCTTTTGTTTTTGATCATAAAAAACTAGTGGTATGCAATCAGCATGAAAAACAGTCAACACCAAGTTTTTCTCACTTGTGTATAATGCATCTGTGTGTTTGATCGCACTATCATCAGTGTATGCACCTTTTGCTTTATCCGCTATGGTAACTTTATGGTAGTTTGTGCCATGAGCTACATTTAAAAAGACCCAATGACTTAATTCAATACCAATTGCTTTTGATAAAGCAATTCGATTATCTAAAACATGTTTTTTTTCATCTCCAACATAAAAAGCCATGTTGTTACTATCAAAGGGTGGCAAGCTATGACCTGGATGTCGCAAAGTTAATCCAATAAAAACATCCTCAGTGTTACTTATAGTTTTATACAAATTCAACACCTCCTTGTGGCGTTATTGTATCATTTTTTATGAGTTAAACTCGAATAATAAGTACTTACAAAGTGATTTATTTCATAAAATAAGAATACTTAGCACTTGAATATTGACAGTGCTAAAAGCATTCGCTATAATGTTAGCAGAGTTATGGTGTTATTGCTAAGGCGGTGAGTTATGTTAAGCGAACGAAAGATTCAAATCTTTAAAGCAATTGTGGAAGAGTTCATTCAAACAGCTGATCCTGTTGGATCTAAGTTGTTGTTGGACAAGTACAACTTTAATTATTCTTCTGCAACGATTCGAAATGAAATGATGGAGCTAGAATCGATGGGACTTCTTGAAAAGACACACACTTCTTCAGGAAGAGTACCTTCGGTAAAAGGCTATCATTTTTATGTCGAGCATTTAATGGATGATAAATCAGATGATAAAATTGAATTTGCTTTATCACAAGTGTTCTCCGATCGACGTTTAAACATCAATGAAGTTATTAAAAAAAGTTGTGATATCTTATCTCAGATGACCAACTTAACTACTATTGTCTTAGGACCAGACTCACAATCACAACGCTTAGAAGGAGTGCAAGTTATTCCGTTAAGTGATAACAGTGCAATGGCTGTGTTTGAAACTAATGAAGGTCATAGTGAGAGTCGTATTTTTAATTTTGATGATCGACTATCTACCGCAGAAATTCAAACATGTTGTAATGTTTTAAATGAACGATTAAGTGGAACACTTCTACATGAGTTAGTCGACAAACTAAACATTATTCGCCCTATATTAGCTCATAAAGTAGAGCATTATGAAGTGTTATTTGAGGCGTTTATGAGTGCATTTTTAAAGTTTGCGGCAGATAACATGTATTTAAGCGGACAAAACAACTTATTAAATCAACCCGAGTTTGCAGATATTGATAAGTTAAAACAAGTAATGAAGTTACTTGAAAACAGTGTGTTATGGCGCACATTGGGTCACAACAAAGGTGATTTGATGCTTCAAAAAGATGAACAATCACAATTGGTGTGGATGGATGATATGGCTGTTGTCTCTTCGACAATTAAGTTTAAAGACAAAGAAAGTGGACAATTAATGGTGCTAGGGCCAAATCGAATGGAATACAATCGAATCCTATCCATGATGAAAACCTTGACGAAAGCCATTGAACAAATTTATGGAAAGGAAGAGCAGGATGAGTAAAGAAAAAAAGAAAAAAACGACAGAAAATAGTGAGGAAAAAGATATACTTCAAGAAAAGCAAAACGCTCAAGAAAATGAAGAATCATCAGTAGATGAAGATCAACCAAAAGAATTGAGTGAACTTGAAAAAGCCTATCTTACTATTTCTCAGTTAGAACAACAACTGCAAGAAAGCAAAAATGATTATTTAAAAGCCTATGCAGATGCTCAAAACACAAAGAAGCGATTGATGGCTGATTTTGATAACAAAAGCAAGTTTATTTTAAAAACCTTTGCATTAGAAATTGTATCCGTTATTGATAACTTTGAACGAGCGTTGCTAGATGAACATAAAGATGTCGAAAGTTTAAGAAAAGGCATTGAAATGATCTATTCACAGTTGTTAGAAGCATTAAAAAAAGAAGGTATTGAAAAAATTGATGCCCATCAACAACCATTTGATGCAAACATGCATCATGCCATTGCGATAGAAGAAAGCGATGAGGTTGATGAAAACACCGTTATTGAAGTATTCCAAGAAGGATACATGATAAAGGATAAATTATTACGACCAAGCGTCGTCAAAGTAAGTGAAAGGAAAAGTGATGAATAATGAGTAAAATAATTGGAATTGACTTAGGTACCACAAATTCATGTGTTGCCGTATTAGAAGGAAAAGAAGCAGAGGTTATTACAAACCCTGAAGGAAATCGTACAACACCATCGGCAGTAGCTTTTAAAAATGGTGAAAAAATTGTTGGAGAAGCTGCAAAAAGACAAGTAGTCACAAACAAAGAATCAGTATTATCCATTAAACGATACATGGGTAGTGATCATAAAGTAACATTAGAAGGAAAAGAGTATACTCCACAAGAGATTTCAGCGATGATCTTACAACATTTAAAAGGTTACGCTGAAGATTATTTAGGGGAAAAAGTAACTCGTGCTGTTATTACTGTTCCAGCTTATTTTAACGATGCTCAACGTCAAGCAACTAAAGATGCTGGTAAAATTGCAGGATTAGAAGTTGAACGTATTATTAATGAACCAACAGCAGCTGCGCTTGCTTTTGGTATTGACAAAACAGATAAAGAACAAAAAGTATTGGTGTTTGACTTAGGTGGAGGAACCTTTGATGTTTCTATTTTAGAACTAGCTGAGGGTACCTTTGAAGTATTGTCAACCGCAGGAGACAATGAACTTGGTGGAGACGACTTTGATGATGTAGTCGTGAATTGGTTAGTAGATACCTTTAAAAAAGAAAATGGTATTGACTTAAAATCCGATCGCATGGCGCTTCAACGTTTAAAAGAAGCAGCTGAAAAAGCAAAAAAAGAACTATCATCAACCGTACAGACACAAATTTCTTTGCCATTTATCTCAGCAGGTCCATCTGGTCCTCTGCACTTAGAACAAAGTCTTTCTCGTGCTAAATTTGAAGATATGACCAATCATTTATTACAACGTAGTGTTCAACCAGTACGTCAAGCATTAAAAGACTCTGGATTAACAAAAAGTGATATCGATCAAGTGTTGCTTGTTGGTGGATCTACTCGTATGCCAGCCGTTGTGGAACTAATTAAACGTGAGTTAGGTAAAGAACCTAACAAATCAGTAAACCCTGATGAAGTTGTTGCAATTGGAGCAGCCATTCAAGGTGGTGTAATTGCTGGTGATGTAAAAGACGTCTTGTTGTTGGATGTAACTCCACTATCTTTAGGTATTGAAACCATGGGTGGTGTGATGACTGTGTTAATTGAACGCAACACAACCATTCCAACATCAAAAAGTCAAATTTTCTCCACAGCAGCTGATAATCAACCTGCAGTTGATATTCATGTCTTGCAAGGGGAAAGACCAATGGCAGCAGATAACAAATCACTTGGTATGTTTAAATTAGATGGTATTAATCCAGCACCAAGAGGAGTGCCACAAATTGAAGTTTCCTTTGATATTGATGTTAATGGTATTGTTAATGTATCAGCAGTTGATAAAGGTACCAATAAAAAACAATCCATCACCATCACTAACTCTAGTGGTTTAAGCGATGATGAAATTGATCGTATGGTAAAAGAAGCTGATGAAAACAAAGAAGCGGATGCAAAACGTAAAGAAGAAGTAGAACTAAAAAACAAAGCAGAACAGTTTATACATCAAATTAACAAATCCATAGAGGATGACAATGAAAATGTAAGTGCACAGCAAAAAGAAGAAGTTGAAAAACTACGTGATGAAATGCAAGAAGCACTTGATAATAACAACATGGATGTGTTGCGTGAAAAACTAGATGCATTAGAAAAAGCAGCGCATGCTATGAGTGAGCAAATGTATGCAAACCAAGCGAAAGCTGAAAGTGAGTCTCAAGAAGAATCATCCAATGATGATAATGTGGTGGATGCTGATTTTACTGAAAAGAATTAGATAGAAGTTGTAACTTTGTTGGAGCATGGAGGAAAGTATGGCAAATAAGAAAGATTATTATGAGTCTTTAGGTATATCTAAAGGCGCAACCAACGATGAGATTAAAAAAGCTTATCGTAAATTAGCGAAAAAATATCATCCCGATGTCAATAAAGAAGCGGGTGCTGATGTTCGCTTTAAAGAGATTCAAGAAGCGTATGATGTTTTAACAGATCCTCAAAAACGTGCTCAATATGATCAATATGGTCATGCTGCATTTGATCAAAATGGTGGTTATGGCGGATTCCAACAAGGTTTCGGTGGTTTTGAAGATATAAACGATATCTTTGGTTCATTCTTTGGTGGTGGATTTTCTTCAGGAAGACGTCAGTCTTCTGGGCCACGCAAAGGACAAGATCGATTTATGCAAATGAAAGTTGACTTCATGGATGCTGTTTTTGGTAAAACTGAAACAGTATCCTTGGATGTTGATGAGGTTTGTGACCATTGTCATGGCTCTGGAGCACAATCTAAAAGTGATATTGGAGTTTGTTCTACCTGTAATGGTAAAGGTAGTGTGGTATCACAACAACGAACACCCTTTGGTGTCTTTCAATCTCAAAGTACATGTCCCGACTGTCAAGGAACAGGTAAAAGTGTAAAAAATAAATGTTCTAAATGTGCTGGAAAAGGATACAACCGTAAACGTATGGATGTAGAAGTAAAAATACCAGCAGGCATACAATCCGGTCAACAACTTCGTATTCCTTCTAAAGGTGAACGAGGAGAACATGGTGGACCAAATGGTGATTTGTTTATTGAAATCTTAGTCTTAAAACATAAATTCTTTGTTAGAGAAGGAAAGAATATCTTTGTTAGTGTACCAATTTCTGCAGTTGATGCAACCTTAGGTACAAAGGTAGATGTACCAACGGTTTATGGTGATGTAGAATTAACAATCCCAGCCGCAACACAACATGGTACGCAATTTCGTTTAAAAGGAAAAGGTGTAAAGGATTTACGATCCAATACTGTTGGTGATCAGTTTGTTGAAATACAAATTGAAGTCAATCGAAAACTAACAAAAGAAGAAAAAGCATTGTATGAAAAGTTAAAAGAGATATCCAATAAAGAAACTGTGTTTGATAAATTTAAGAAGAACTTTAAGTAACACATCGTGTTACTTTTTTAATCAAGTTTCATTAGCACTCTTTATATTTAAGTGCTAAAATATTAGTGAAATGAGGTGAATATATGAACCCTGAAAAATGGACAGATGCTTTAAAAAATGTCATATCACAAGCGTATGAAATGGCAGTATCGTTTAATCACACTGAGTTTAGTGATGCTCATATTATGAAGGCACTCTCAATGAATCATGATTTTCATTATTTTCTAAAAGCGTGTGATATTGATGTCCAAAAGCTACAACAAGTACTCGATGAAGTGTTATCTATGTTTGCGATGTCTTCAAATAATAGTGAACCAACACCATCAGTCGCTATTAACCATTTATTAAAACAAGCTGAAACCATATCCAAAGAGTTTAATGATCACTTATTGTCCACTGTGTCTGTCTTTTTAGCAGAATATCAACTAAACAGTGCATGTGCAACCCAATTAAAAAAACAATTACCAATAAACATTCAAACATGTATCCAAATTGAAAAGGATCGTAGAAAGGGGATGACTATGACAAATCCAAACGATGAAAATCAAGTAGAAGCATTAAAGAAATATGGTCGAGATTTAGTGGCATTGGTTAAAGAAGGACACATTGATCCAATTATTGGACGAGATGAAGAAATTCGCCGTGTCATTCAAATATTGTCTCGTAAAACAAAAAACAACCCAGTACTGATAGGAGATCCAGGTGTTGGTAAAACTGCGATTGTGGAAGGATTAGCTTGGCGTATCATGAAAAAGGATGTTCCACTAAGCTTAAAAGAAAAACAGCTCATTGAACTTGACATGGGTCTTTTAATTGCAGGAGCTAAATATCGTGGTGAGTTTGAAGAACGATTAAAGGCTGTACTTAATGAAGTCGAAAAAGCGCAAGGTAATATAATTTTGTTTATTGATGAACTTCATAATTTAATAGGTACAGGAAAAAGTGAAGGAGCTATGGATGCAGCTAACTTACTTAAACCAATGCTTGCACGTGGACAGCTTCGTTGCATCGGTGCGACGACTTTTGATGAGTATCGCTTACACATTGAAAAAGACGCAGCACTAGAACGACGTTTTCAAAAAGTATCCGTTTTTGAACCATCCATTGAAGACACTGTTTCGATATTACGAGGCTTAAAAGACCGGTTTGAATCGTATCATGGCGTAACGATTCTTGATGAAGCAATCGTAGCTGCAGCACAATTATCTGCCCGTTATATTACCGATCGATTTTTGCCAGATAAAGCAATCGATTTAATTGATGAAGCGTGTGCTAGTATTCGTGTAGATATGGATAGCATGCCTGAAGTTTTAGAAAACTTAACACGAAGGATCATGCAATTAGAAATTGAAGAGAAAGCTCTTATAAAAGAAACTGATAAAGTGACATTAGAACGATTAGAAGATTTAAGAAATGAACTAAGTAAGTTAAAAAGTGAAAAAGATACATTATACAATCAATGGTCACAAGAAAAACAAGTGCTAGATCAAGCCAAAGAAGCGAAAGAGAAACTTGAAAGTGCAAAACTTCAATTAGAGCAAGCACAAAATGATATGAACTATGAACAAGCCGCGAAGCTGCAATATGAAACCATTCCTACTCTTGAAAAACAAATTGCCTCTCAACAACAATTTCAACATGAAGGGTTAATTGTGGAAAAAGTAGATGAAGATTTAATTGCACATATTGTGTCAAAATGGACAAACATTGAAGTGAATAAACTACTTTCTTCTACAAAGGCAAAATACCTTCAACTAGAGAGCCAATTACGCAAACGAGTAATGGGTCAAGATCATGCCTTAAAGCTTGTTAGTGACGCTATTTTGCGCTCTAAAGCGCAAATACATGATGAACATCGTCCTCTTGGTTCTTTTATCTTTTTAGGACCGACAGGAGTTGGTAAAACTGAAGTTGCGAAGTCATTAGCAGAAAACTTGTTTGATGATGAGAACAAAATTGTTCGTATCGACATGAGTGAGTACATGGAAAAACATAGTGTGGCACGATTAATTGGTGCACCTCCTGGGTATGTTGGTTATGAGCAAGGTGGTCAACTAACAGAGGCGATCCGTCGACATCCTTATTCGATTGTGTTGTTGGATGAAATCGAAAAGGCACATCCAGAAGTATTTTCTATTTTGCTTCAAGTGTTGGATGAAGGTAGATTAACTGATTCAAAAGGAGTATCCGTTGATTTTAAAAACACACTGATTATCATGACATCCAACATTGGTTATGAGTATGCCTTTGAAGCAGATAGAAACATAAAAGAAAAGGGATACCAAGCAAGTTTGCATCAACACTTTAAGCCTGAGTTTATTAATCGAATTGATGAGGTTGTCATCTTTGATGCACTCAATCAAGAAGTGTTAGCACAAATTGTGGATAAGTTTATACGTGAACTAGAAATACGATTAAAACGCCAAGAATACACTCTAATCGTTGATCAACAAGTAAAAGATGAAATTTTAAAAGTTGGTCAAGACTCACAGTTTGGTGCAAGACCGATAAAACGTCACATCCAAAAGCATATTGAAACACTAATCGCGTATGCCATATTGAAAAACGATGATGAAAACAAAACAAAAATACAACTATCAATGAAAAACAATGTTTATGATGTAAGCTTGCAGTAGGGGATTCCATCTTTTAGATTTAAAAAGCGCAACTAGTTCTTGAAGTAAGGGGTTATTTTTGTTAATGTTTATTTGTAAATAGCTTCACAAAAAAGGAGAACGTATGCAAAATAATGTCGTTCGAATCATCACGTTCTTGCAAATTCTACAAAAACATACGGATGAGAAAAACTCGCTTTCACGCAACCAGTTGATTGAGATGATGGAGGAGTTAGGTTTTTCGATGAACAGAAAAACCTTGTATGAGTATATAAAGCAGCTCAAAGAAGTGGGATATCCTATTGGTGTCAATCAAAGCAAAGACTATGGGTATTATTTATCAAGTGAGCCTTTTAGTTTTGCCCAAGCAAAACTTCTTGTGGATGCTGTGCAAACTTCAAAAGTACTAGAAAAAGAAATGAGCACGCAACTCATCAGCAACATTACCTCAAGCATGTCTAAGTATGAAGCTTCAGCACTAAAACGTAAGCTGTATATGTCTGAAAAGGTAAAAACATTCAATAAAAACATTTACTCTATGATTGATAAAATACATGAAGCCACACAACAAAAAAACAAGTTATCGTTTCGGTATTTTGATATCGTGTTAAACCACAAAAATGAGATTGAAAAAAGATATCGACATGATGGATTAGAATATGTGGTTAGTCCTTATTCACTTGTATGGGCGGATGATAATTACTATATGGTTGCGCACTATCCAAAACATGAAGGGTTAACCAACTTTAGAGTAGATCGCATGGATTTAGTGATGGTAAAAAAAGAAAAGCGTACATCACTAAGTGAAGCAACAAGCCAAGCTGATTTTAACATTGCTAAATACTCACAACGATTGTTTTCTATGTTTAAAGGTGAGGAAATTGAAATAGTGTTGCATGCTAAGGAGCATTTATTAAATGTGATCTATGATCGTTTTGGTAATCATGCGACATACAAAAGAAACAACGACATCATTGAGATTAAAGTACATGTGTCGGTTTCTGCTCCATTTTTTGGATGGGTGTTTCAATATGGTGATGGGATACAACTGATCTCACCATCAAAGGTGGTAAAAGAGTACAAAAACCATCTACATCAAGTGTTATCTCAATATCGAAAGGAAGAATAATTAATGCATGAAGGAAAATACTTAAAATTACCTCAAAATGTCAATGAAATGCTTCTTGATGAGCAAATTGATGATATTATTGAAATGGTAGAAGACTATTGTTTGATGATGGCTTTTGATCATCAAAAAACATCAACTAAACTAACAGGCATTAGAGAATGGTCTTTGTTAAATGATACAGAATGGGATAAACTTATTGAGCAATTAAAGCAGTTAAAAATTTTAGGTACACCACTTAGTGTGATTGAAAAATACGATCATGGTCAAGATATTGATGAGTTGCAATTGAGTTGGGGATATAAAAACTAAAGTTGAGGAACTTCTATGAGCCTGCAAAAAACATTTACAACATTGATTTCACTTTCTACAAAACCTGTATTAGCCGTAGCGGCAGCTGAAGATGAAAATATTTTAGTTGCCATTGATTATTTGGTGCGCCAAAACATGGTGGATGCAATCTTGATTGGAAATAAAACCATTATTGAACGCATCATTCGGCAACATTCGATGCAGCTTACCTGTGAAATTATTCATACTAGTTCTAAACATGAATCTGTCGAAATTGCGATAGAAACAATAAGAAATAATAAAGCGACGATGCTTGTAAAAGGGAAAGTAGAAACTGCGACACTATTAAAAGCAGTGTTGCATAAAGAAAAAGGACTACGAAAAGATGATTTGCTTTCTCATGTTAGTGTAGCTCAACTTGAAGATCGTTTGCTTGTGTTTGCGGATGGAGCGATGAATATTAGACCAACAATCAAACAAAAGCACACCATTATTGAACAATGCTTGCAAGTTGCTACTCATTGTCAGTTTCCATATTTGCATGTAGGTATTATATGTGCGATTGAAAAAATCAATCCAAAAATGATATGCACAGAAGATGCAAGTGTGCTTAAACAAATGACGTATCAGTTTTCACATGCGATTGTCGATGGTCCCTTTGCACTTGATAATGCGCTATCACTAAAAGCAGCGCAAGCAAAACAAGTACAAAGTCCTATTGCAGGAGATTGTAATGTACTGTTAATGCCAGAAATTGAAAGTGGTAATATTTTTTATAAATCGTTAGCTTTTATTGCAAAAATTGATGTAGCTGGCATTATTATGGGAGCTCAAGTTCCGATTGTTGTTACATCACGAGCAGATTCATACAACAATAAAGTAAATGCTATATTACTAGCCTGTGTTATTGCATCAAGCAAAGCATAGGCTTTTTCTTTGTTTTTATGGTATTATCTTTACGGTGATAAAATGAAAGAAATAGTTAGAATTTTTGAAATTGATATTCCTGCACAAGAGAGAATTGATGGATTGTATGGTGAAGGCAACAAATTGTCGTTTCGCTCTAAAAACAGTGGTGACATTGTAGAAAATACTTACAATAGTTATTATTGTGAAGCAGTTTATGCTCTTGATGAAGCCAACACCCAAAAGTTTTTGGATTCACTTGAAGGTACATTTGATACTATAGGAGAAATTGTGGCAAAGAAGTTTACTTCTCCAGCAGGATTAGATCAGTTGAAACGTCATTGTGATAACAATGGTATTGAGTACGATTACAAGTTTATTGTGGATTAAATAAAACAGTTCCT
Organism: uncultured Erysipelothrix sp.; assembly: GCA_964479585.1. Lineage (GTDB taxonomy): Bacteria > Bacillota_I > Bacilli_A > Erysipelotrichales > Erysipelotrichaceae > UBA6182. Next base: position 2,330 of record CAYZMP010000035.1, on the reverse strand, counting down.
TAACGGGAACTGTTTATTTCTTTTGTTAGTGTTATGATTTCCTCAATCATGTCATTTACTAGTGAAATACTGTCTTTGAGTGCTTGTGGTGATGTTAAATCGATATCAAGCTTGCTTGCTAACTCAAGGGGTGTTAATGTACCTCCAGCTTGAAGTACTTCTAAGTATTGCTTAACATAGTTTGGATCTTCAATCATTTTTTGACTAGCCAAAGTGGATATGGTAAGACCAGCGGAATAAGTGTATGGATATAGTCCCATGTAATAATGTGGTTGACGCATCCAAGTGTATTTGGCATAATCATCCACTTGTACTGCATCTTTCCAAAATCCTTGTATGGTATTTAGTGTTAGTGTGTTTAATGTCTCAGCAACCAACGGTTTGTTTTGTTCAATGAGGTTGTACACTTCGCGTTGATAATGAGCTTCTAATAAATGAGTAACAAAATTATGATAATATGTACGACTAATAATTGTCGATAGTACCCAACGCTTCATTCTTGGATCAGTTGCGTTTTCTTTTAAATATTGTGCAACCAATAGCTCGTTAATGGTGGAAGGTGCTTCAATAAAATAGAGTGATGGACGTGAGTTTAATATGTTTTGATGTTGGTGAGCGTTGTAGAAATGACCGGCATGACCAATTTCATGGGCTAAAACAAAACATTCTCTCATCCTTTTGCTCCAACTAATGAGAATAAATGGATGAAAACCATAAGGGCTAGAACAAAATGCTCCAGTGCTTTTTCCTATGTTGTTTTCAAAATCAATCCAACGCTCATCAAAGGCTTTGTTAATCATACTTTGATAATCATTGCCAAGTACATGCAATCCTTTTAAAATGGTATCTTTCGCTTGTTCAATGCTTATTTCAGGTTCAAACTCTGGATCAAGTGGGAGCTTTAAATCCGCGAATGTCATTGTATCAAGTTGATGCTCTTTTTGAAGTAGTTTCGCATATTTAATCATAATTGGAGATAGTTCGCTGTATAGTATATCAATTTGACGATCCATCATGTCTTTGCTTACTTTTTGATCAAACAACAAATAATCAAAAACACTGTCATAATGCCGTAGTGTAGCAAGTGTCTTTTCTTTTTGCACTTGTGTTTGATAAGTTGCGGCTAAAGTATGTTGATACGCACTTAATTGTTTATGAAACTGTTGATAGGCTAAATGACGAAGCTGATGATCAGTTTCGTATTCAAGTTCGTTTTCAAAAGTAGTAAAACTTAAAGGCACTTCTTGATTATGAATGAAAATTGAATCAAAGGTTAAATCTGCTAATTTAGCACGATTGTATATCGAGTAAAACACATTGATAACAGGGGAGAGATGTTGCAGCGTTGTTTCAACTTCAGGATGTAATTGATGCTTTGAAGCATCAATGATGTCTTGTAGGTATGTTTTAAGTTGTGGATCATAATCAATTGCTTCTTGTAATGTAGTTGTCGAAGCCACACTTAATTCACTTTCAACAAACTGTATTTGTGCTATTAATGGTGAAAGTGCATTGGACATTTGAGAACTTAACTTAGCTGCCTCGTTGTTTGTTTGATCTTGGGACAAGTTTAAGCTTGTGTAAGTAGAAATTGATGTCATTGCTTGTACAATTTCCATATACTCCATTAAACAAGCAGCAATAGTGCTTGCTGTATTTAGTTTTCCTTGATAAGTGTTTACAAAATGATGAACAGCTGTTTTGGTTGATTCTAACTTAGCATAGAGACTCTCTATATTTTTGAATAATGAAGATAAATCCCATGTTAATTGCTCATCCACTTCATGACGATAATGTAGTTTTTTCACGTTTAATCCTTCTTTCTGATAGTTAATGTACTTATTGTATCATGGTAAATTAAGGATGATACAGTCATTTCTAGGTAGAATTTTGGTTTCTATGAGATATTTAAAAGGCAGAGTGTAGGTGATACTATAAAATTGCGAGTAATATAGGACAAGCTAATGTATTGTAAAAATGTGGTAAAGATAAACCTGAACATTCACGTTTTTGTCTTGAATGTGGTGCTAATTTACTTTTAGAAACACCACATCAAATGATGAGTAATGAAACAGTGGTGCATAGTGAAGCAAAAAGTAAACTTGTGGCTGGATTGTTGTGATTGTTTTTAGGAGCTTTTAGAATACATAACTTTTTTTAGAGTACACAGTGAAGAAGCTTGTGCAACTATTATTAACTACAGTTGGTTAAATTATCCTTGTTGGGCTATTTATAGCAGCTGTCTGGTCTTTTATTGAAGCTGTCTTGATATGAGTGGGAAGTATCAATACACATGCATCAAGAGAGTTATTGAAAGACTTAAAAAGGAT
>CAYZMP010000034.1:0-17704 GCA_964479585.1 uncultured Erysipelothrix sp. | reverse complement strand
TTGTAAGAATAAAGGATTAAAATTTAATAATTTATTTTTTTTGTTTTTTAAAAAGACTATACGCAGCTTTCAATAACAGAATCCAAAAAACCATGTAAAGGGAAAATCCGATAATCCCAGTCTCCACTAAAACTTCAATTAAAGAATTATGGACATATACTCCTCTTGAGTAATTCTCAAGATTATACTCTCTGATTGAGTTTATTCCAATTCCTAAAACAGGATTGCTTCTAAATGTATCAAATGCATTTGACCAGATTTCCAGCCTCCCACTTCCACCATCTGTAAAAAAATTAGAAAATCTAGATGTAATGTAGTCGATTGGGTTCAAAGGCATTCTACTACCTAAACTATAAAGTAGTAATCCAAACCCCATAGTAGTCGCTATCGCTTTAATTTTTGTTTTAATGCCACTACTTGTTAGAAATAACACGATCAAACCAAAAATAATTGCTAAATATGCTCCTCTAGAGAACGTTAAAATAATTGCTAAAGAGACCAATATAAATCCCACTTTGTTAAGCTTTTCGCTTAAATTCGTTATAGTAAAGAAAAAATACAGTGTAAAATAAAAAACAAAAATATTAGGGTCATTTGATGCTGCACCTGTTAACCTTGGAGTTGAACGATCAATTAGCAATCCGAAATAATCCATATTACCACCGTAAAAATTCATACCCGATGCTAGTAATCCCATAGAGTAATAAGCCAGAGATATAATTACACCAATAATTCCAGTTATGCTAATAACTCTCTCAATTTGTTTAATCTCAAGTTTTGTCGTCAAAAAACGACCTGAAAAATAAAAAATAAATATAATTAAGTATAATACTATAAATCGTATACTCATGTTGGGGTAATTAAAATTTGCTGCAGTCATAGAATGCATCAAAATAAAAATCACCATAAACAATTCAAACGATAACATTTTATGAATAGAAATTTTTTTGAGAGTAAGTAAAAATATTAACGATATGACTAGCATATAAGGTTTTAATGAAAAACCAATGTCAATATTAAATCTCCCAATATATAGTGAGAATGTAAGTAACCAAAACAAATTATAGTAGCCTTTATTTGATTTATAAGATTTAATCATTGAGCTCACCTGATCTTCTTTTACTCAAATATAACTTTCTACCCTTGCACATTAATCGTATTGCAGATATAATATCGGTTTCGCTAGTAAACAATTTATGTTTTCTCAAGGCGAACTGTAAGATATAAGGGATGGATAACAGACTTGACATCGCTGTAAATTGTGCCCCCTTACTGATGAAAAATTCACAGTTGTAACCTTTAAACCAAGATGATTCACCAATATGCAAATCCGCAATTTTTACGGGGACATATAAGATTTTTAAACTTTTTTTTAAACATTGAGTTAAAAAAATGTTTTCTTCCCCCATTTGATATTGTGCACCTGCACCAAAATTTTCATCAAACTTAATATTATTTCTTATTATACTCTCTCTTTTAAATGCAATTTCTACAGATGCGACTTTCATGGATGTTAAATAGTTCAGTGTTCTCATTTCCGAGTGATAATCTTTAAACTTTTCTTCTATACCCTCAACCTGAAATGTGATAATATCTGCGTCAGGATATTTTTGGAATTGAGTTTTTACTTTTTCCGAATAATCATCAACGTATATTAAATCATCATCTGATATCATACAAATATCTGCTTCAGAGTTTTTAATTGCGATATTACGACTTTTACTTAGTCCACGTTCAAATCTATTTAGCCATTTAATTTTATATGTGTTTTGCTGAACTTCAACTTGACTATTATGGTTACACTGATTTATAACAACAGCATTTGAACTAATATTCATTTTTTCTATTAAGCTATAATCACTTTGATTCATTGTTGATATTAATACTTCTAACTTCATAAAACACCTCTAACTATTAATTTCAAATTAAAATGTTCTAATTATCCAAATATCCTCTTATATTTCCTCACTGATGCGAGTACATGTCTTATCATAAAGTAAACCGATCCAATCGGGTTAATACCAACAAACCTAAACACCTTATATGTCATCTTAACTGTCTTCATCTTATTTCCTGATTTTGAATTTTTAGAGATTCTGTAGATAAGCAATGGTTCATTTACACCATAGGCTATAACTCCTAGTTTTAAGATTCTCAACCACACAGCATAATCTTCATGCATTTCATCTTTTTCCATTTTTATGTTTTTAAAATACTTCTTTTTAACAAGAACGGAAGAACACGAGATTACATTCTGATTTCTAAGTTTCTTGTATGTTACCTTTTCAGGAACTTCGAATATTCCCTTAAATGATTCCCCTTCTTCATTTATATACGATGACCCAGTGAATAAGAATTCTGCTGCTTCCTTCTCTACTATTTCAAATTGCTTTTCTATTTTTTCTGGCTTCCACATATCATCACTATCTAAAAAAGCTATCCACTCACCAGATGCAAGCTCTATTCCTCTGTTTCTTGTTGCGGAAACACCCATGTTTTTCCCATTAGGTAGTGCTTTTATTCTGGAATCTTTTTGACTAAATTCTTTAATAATCCGAAGTGTATTGTCTTTAGACCCATCATCCAGAACTAATAATTCCCAGTTTCTATATGTTTGAGCAAGAATTGAGTTTATCGCTTCAACAACATACTTTTCACAATTATAAGCCGGCATAACTATACTAACTAAAGTCTGACTGTCACTCATTCCCTTGCCCCCTCTGTTCTGTCTTTTTAATCGATTCTCTCAACTCACAAACTCTATAATCAAACTCATACTCCGACATACTTATGTCATATACCAAGTCACCAAATACCTTATTTACTGTACTTACATTCAGTAGCCTTAATAAAGGATTAAATAACTTAGTCATCACTATCATCTTTCCATGAGCCTCAGCAATAAGTCTCACCATCTCACTTGTATTCACATACTTAGCATTCTGCGGAAAGAACAATCCTCCACTTCTGTTATCAACAAGTTGCTTCACAAACTCGGATAAGTTGTCTATGTAGATCATGCTTCGCTTATTGTCTACCTTTGGAAAGATCGGCGTCTTGAGAGCTAGTCCTACTAACCTTGGATAGTTTCCTCTGCAGCCCTTTCCATAGACCATAGGTGGCCTTAGTGTTGCTACAGTAAAGGAATCATCCTGAAGTTCATTAATCAAATCTTCTGCTTCCATTTTTGACTTGCCATAAGCACTATTTGGCTTGAGTGGAGTATCCTTATCGATCACGCCATTCTCAATACCGTATACACTCATTGAACTCAGAAAAATAAACTGCTCTACTCCATCTTGTTTCGCCTTTTGAGCAGTTTCATAAGCCAAGTCCCTGTTCACTTTATAATAAAGATCCTGATTCTCGTTTGTTTCTTTGATATGAGCTATCCCAGCCACATGAAACACAACATCATACTGAGAAAAGTCCTTCTCTTTCCATGACCCATCTTTCATATCAATCGTATCTACTTTATATTTATCAGGTTCTCTCAAGAGCCAATTCTCTAGAGATGTACCTATGTAACTGTTCTTACCAGTAATTAGGATATTTTTTTGATTTTTCATTACTTCACCTCAATCAAGTGGGCTGTTATTTGATATGCTGCTGATATCAGGTCGCCTCAGATTTTTGATTTCTCAGTCTTGTTATTTGTCTCGACTTTGGAGCCAGTCCCACCTTCAACAACACCATCACTTCTCAGAACACTAAATATCGTCCCAAAGAAACATCTGACATCCATCAAAAGTCCAATCTTCTCAGCGTACTCTCCATCAAGTCGTGCCTTCACATCAATATCAAGCTCATCTCTACCATTAATCTGCGCCCAGCCTGTGAGGCCAACAGGCACGTCATTAGCACCATACTTGTCTCTTTCTTCAATCAGATCATACTGATTCCAAAGCGCTGGCCTTGGACCGATGATACTCATCTCACCCTTAAAGATGTTGATGATTTGTGGCAGCTCATCAAGACTTGTCTTTCTTAGGAACTTACCTACCTTTGTAATCCACTGATCTGGATTCTCCAGAAGATGAGTTGGAGTGTCTTTCGGTGTATCAATTCTCATTGTTCTAAACTTCAATATATGAAAATGACTCTTATGGATCCCAACTCTCTTCTGTTTAAAGAGAACAGGTCCAGGGGAGTCAACCTTGATTGCTATAATGAGTACTAAAAAAACAGGAGATAATATGATAAGTCCTAGTGTTGAAAGTATGATATCTATTAATCTTTTGATTTTTAAGTAAACCATGATAGTTCCTCCTGCTTCTGTTATGTATGTTTGTAGTGTTATGAAACACCTTATTTTCTTGATCTATATATTGTATGTTGTGCTTAATTCAGCACTACATCTTGCATAATTCCGGTTCTTGATTGGATGTATAGACGTGTAACCATTCTGTAACATTAGTACATTTTTAAGTTGTGCTGAAATCCTTGATATTACCGCATTACAGCCTTTTTATCCTTTCACCATACTCACGTCGAATAATGAATCCAATCATAATACAAATACTCAATAGGGGTTTCTTTAATTAAGTCATGCTTACTACAATGTAGTTTCCCATCCACATAAGAATACACACCATCTTCAGGACATTTTAAATCATTCTTCACTAAAATACTATTTAATTCACTTTCTGAAATACTTTCTTGATTTTGAATCTCAGTTAATTTTATAAGTCTATAGAAAACTTGCTTATTGTGTAAACAAACACTCTCATTCGCTAAATGTATAAAACTCAGCATATTTGGAATAATGATTTAAATCAAAAAACTCATTAGTGCTAACGTAATAATGAGTTCAATTAATGTATAGGCATTTTTATTTTTTAATATTTTCATAAGATAGCTTCGCCCTCAGACGTGTATAAACGCAGTTTACTTACTATGTTCCAATGTTTGTTTTAGAGTGACCCTGCAACTACTAATTCTAACAATGTACTATGTCTTTGATATAATTTCTAAACCTACTTCTACTTTTCTTGTTTCACCAAACATGGAAATTTCTAATATCGCAACACGTTTATGTCGATTAATATTTACGATACTACTTTCATATCCTGCTAGTGGTCCTTGTAAGATTACTACTTTCTCTCCCTCAATAAAGCCTATGGATTGTTCAATCACTTTGTTTTTATTGGTGATACGTTCTAGAAACTCACGTTCTTGAGGATACAGTGATTCAGTTCCTTCATTATCATGTTTTAATAACTTGATAAATCCAGTTATACTTTTAATATTTGCAACTAGAAATGCACTAAATTCTTTATAGTCTAAATTTGTTTGCACAAACACATAGTTTTTAAACAACAAATGTTCTTCAACTTTAACTTGCCCTTTTTTTCGAAAAGCTTTTTGAACTTTTGGTAAAAAGGCTTCAACTTCAACTTCTTCACTCAATTGGTTTATCTTATCGGTGATTGTTTGTTCATACCCACCTAAGACAAACAATACATGCCAGTGTTTAATATGCCTCACTACCTTTATTAACACTTGGTTTATAACCAAGAGAACGTGGATTGCTTATTTTATTAAGTACAGTACCAAGAACAGTTATGTTGTTTCTCTTTAAAATCAACAATAAACTCTCAAGTTTACTTTTGGTGTTCCTTGCTTCTTCCACAACTAGTATTAGTGCGTCACTTGTTTGAGCCACTAACATTGCATCCACATGTGTTTCAAGTGATGGTGTATCTAATAACACCACATCATATTCTTTCTTTAAATGTTCTACCATTTCAGTAAATCGTTTTGATGACAACAATGTAGCCGAAGTTGTTGAATATTCAGAGTTGATACTATCAAAGTCATTTTCTTTGATAATGATCTGTGATAGTTCATCAATACCTGATAGGTAAGATACTAATGAATGATCAAAGCTCTTTTCTTTGTTAGTTAACATATCCACATCCACAACACATACTTTCTTTTGCAATCGTTCTAATGCTAAAGCTAGATTTGCTACTAACGTTGTTTTCCCTTCTTTATCTTGAAGGCTAGATATAGTATATACTTTTTGATCTTGACTCAGAATTCTTAATGCTAAACGGTTCATTCCATTTACATAATCAGGATGTTCAATCACAATGTTTGTCTTTAAAGTTTCCATGGCCACCATCCTTGCTTTTTGATTGGTTGTGTATTAGGTAATATAGTCAACACTTCAACATTCAATCCTTTTTCAATATCATCTATTGTCTTTACTTTACCAAGTAAATATTCCATAAAGAATACCATAAATACTGAAATCATCCCACCTAATACTAAAGCAATTACAGTATTAAAAACAACGTTTGGCAACTCTTTTGAAGAAGTAGTATTTCCTGTAAGTGATGCCATTTCTCGAGCCGTTACTCGAACACCTGATAACACATCATTTGCTACAATAATGGACTGATTGACAATGGCATTCGCAATGTCTTTTGCTCTTTCTGAATTTTGATATAAAACGACAACTTCCACTATGTTTGTATCCCCAACTTCTGTAACTTTAATATCACTTATTGAAATATTCTCTACCTCAACTTCTTTTTTCGCTCTATTTAACGTTGTGGGACTATTTAATAAGCTAACATAGGCTTGTTTTTGATGTTGGTATGGTCCATCCAGTGTTAATTCAACTACCGTCTTTGCTTCATAACTAATAATAGGATTTGATAAAAAATGGATAGCTCCACTTATTAGCAAAGCCATTACACCAAAAAGAAGGGTTATTCGTGTAATAAAACTTCTAAAATCCCACAACGTTGTTATAAGTGTCTTTAGATCAATTTCATCTTCATAAGGACTATTTTCATTGAAACTCATGTTTCCCCTCCATCTTAATGCACAGTATCTGGAACATATGTATCCACGACTTCTTTTAGTATATGTTGAATCTGTGATTTACTTCTTTCACCAGATACTGCATCTTTTAATAATTTCAACTCATTAACTACCAATCGTTTGGATATATCCATCGGTTTAGCCACGAAGATCAGTTTATTGGCAGTAGGTCGTAAACCTTCTTCATTCATAAGAAGTTCTTCATAAAGCTTCTCTCCAGGTCTTAACCCAGTAAACTCAATCTTAATGTCTTCATAAGGGGTATATCCCGATAATTTTATCATCTTTTCAGCTAAATCCAAAATCTTTACCGGTTCACCCATATCCAGCACAAACACTTCACCACCTTCACCATAAGTTGCGGCTTGAATAACTAATGATACAGCCTCAGGTATCGTCATAAAGTATCGAACCATGTCTTTATGGGTAACTGTTATTGGTCCACCTTTTTCAATTTGCTTTGTAAACAAAGGTATTACACTACCATTAGACCCTAATACATTACCAAAGCGTACAGCCACAAACTTTGTTTCTGATTCTTTGCCTAATGATTGAATCATTTTTTCCATAAAGCGTTTGGTTGCGCCCATGACATTGGTTGGATTAACCGCTTTATCTGTCGATATTGAGACAAAGTTTTTAACTTTATACTTTTTGGATAGTTCAATTAAGTTAAATGTTCCAAACACATTGTTTTTTATAGCTTCTGCAGGCATTGCTTCCATAAAGGGTACATGCTTGTGTGCAGCTGCGTGAAAGACTACAGTTGGTGCAACGGTACTAAATAAATGTTCTAAAGCATTGTAATCACGTATGGAAGTAATAAGTCCAATAATATCAATGCTTTGCTTAATTTTTCCTTCACGACGTAGGATATTAAACTCTGATTGTAAATCATATAAACCATTTTCATTAATATCAATCATGACAATACTTTTAGGTTGATACTTGGATAATTGTCTGCATAATTCACTACCTATTGAACCTGCAGCTCCAGTCACTAAAACAACCTGGTTTTTTATTAAGTCGGCAATCTCATAATTGTTTAATTCTATTTGCTTTCTACCAAGAAGATCCATAATAGTAATGGGTCGAATGTTTTTTCGGATATCTGCTTGAGTTATTAAATCGCTAGAACTACTCAATACTTTTACTTCTACTTTATTTTGATAACACTGCTTAATGATTTCATCTTGTCGTTTAATACTTGCACTAGGTATAGCGATATACACTAACTCTATACCATGTTTTTCAATCACTTCATCTAAATTAGATGTTGTACCTAGTATAGGAAAGCCACTAACTATTCTTCCTTTTTTAAATTTATTATCATCAAGAAACCCAACAATGTTATTTTTGTACGTTTTATTATGTAATATTTCTTTTAACAGCATTAAACCAGCATCTCCAGCACCAATAATAATGGTCTTTTTATGATCTGGATTATGAGCAGACGATAAAGAAGTAAAATGTCGGTAAATGCGATACATAAATCGTGAAAACTCAATAACTAAGACGCTAAATAACAATGCAATGATGTGCATGGATCGTGGTAAAGATGCTTCAAAGTAATAACGTATTAGTAAAGCATTAAAAACAAAACCAAAGAACACAGAGACTGAAATCCGAAGTGCTTCTTCAACACTTGGTTGTCTCCATAAGGTTTTGTCCATTTTAAATACTTTAAATACAATAAAGTTCACTAACACGATATAAGGAACTAATTCTGTAAGTGTATAAAACACTTCGATATTATCAAAAGATAAATCATATCGAATCCATAATGCTATATAGTATGACAGGACTACAACCACAAGGTCGAACCCTAATAATAACCACGATCTATATTTGTAAAACATACTTTTCTACTTCATTCACTTTCATAAATCTATTTTACATCATTACGATGCAATCATCAATTTATTATGCAAATCAAATAGGAAATCCCCCCTTTTTTAACTTGTTGAATTATATCACATATTTTCGTGTTTGAATCATCAATTTTTTTGAAATCCTTTTCATAAAATTGCCCCAAAAAATGCTAAAGCTAAATAATGATATTAATGCATATTTTCGAAGATTCCCTTTAATATTTTGATTTATACTCTTACATACAAAACTATATTTGTAGCTGTTTGTCATAATGAATATCGACGTTTTTGAAATTATATCCACTAGAGTTTTTCAAACCATTGAAGACGGTAATATGATATCTAGCTGAATGGTAAGTAGTTGATTGAATCAACCTATTTTATTGTTTAAAACACTAACTTAATCAAATTGTAAGTTTAATCGATTAATCTACATTTTCTTTTTAATCTTATCTTTCTTTGATATCCACAGCATACATACACCTATTAGAAGTAATCTCAAAACACCATTAGAAGTCTGAGACATGTTTGGAATCATAGATTGCTCTTCCTTTTGAACTGGAGTTTCTATTTGAAGTAAGTCATCATTTGGGGAATCAATAATCGGATCTTCTTGGTTTATGGTATCTTTGATCTTATCTTTTTCATCAGATTCTACTTTGTTATCTTTATCAACGTCATCATCAATTGGTTTTTCTCGATCAAATTCTTCTTCAATAACTTCTTCTTTAAGAATTTCTTCAATGTTAACCATAAACTCAAAGTTCTCTAATTTAAAGGTGTTTGTTCCAAGAGTATCTGAATACTGAATTTGTTCTAATGATAGTAAAATCTCTTCATCACAGCTTTCTTTACAATCAATCGAAACAACTAGATAATGGGATTGATTATTGTTTTTATCTAAACCAGACAAGATTAATGAACCACTACTTGCATCAAGTTCAAGTAGAGCATCATGGTTTTCTACACTTATATCCATGATTTCATGTTGATTGGTGTTTACTTTTAAAAAGACTGCACCTACATTTGAGTAATGAACACTTAGTTTTACTACTATCTCTTGTCCAAGTTTTGTAACTTCATGTAAATCAAAATCTATAATTGACTTAACTTCAAAATCTACTGTTGTATCATCTATCATGTCGTTAAGAAAGTTCTCTAGATATACATAATCCGCAATCGTTGTTTGATCATCCTCATTGGTATCACTAATAACACTATGATGAGATGTTGATAATAGTGGCAAGTAATGCTTCAAGTCATCTATTGTTAGCTCTTTATCATCATTTAAATCCCCTAGTAACATAAACTCCACTTCTATTTGAGTATCTTCTTTTAACTTAAAAGAAGTATCATCAAATATAGTATCATTAACACTCAATGATTTTACTCTTCCAAAAGGATGCAATAACATGTGTACATCGACAACGCTTCCTTTATCTAGTAGCTGACTACTTTCAACAACGTTTTCATTTACAGTAAGTTGTAAGCTTCCGCCTACTCCAGTTTCGATAATTTTAATAGTGTACTGCTCACGCGGTAAAATTATCAAACCAAAAGAAGTCTCAAACTCTAGATAGCTTATGGTTACAACTTGGTTTTCTTTATCAATGGTTGTTGTATACTGAGTATGATCAACTTCACTAGAACTTTCATCATTATACTCTACATGTACTACTAACCCTTCTAAATCTATCTCTTGATCATACTCATACTCAAGCTTATGTGGATACTCCATTATTTTGATACCTACTTTTTCGATCACTTCATTAAAATAAGTGTTGTTTTTTAAATAAGCATACTCTTCTATGCTCCATATAGTGTCAAAATCAAAGGTTTCATAACTTGACATTAATGGAAGCTGCTCATCGGTTAAACTATTTTCAATTAAGTAAGGATTATCTCTATAATAATAAACTCCAACATCTATTAATCCTTTTTGATCTGAACCAATAAGTGGATGGATGTATTTGGTATAAACATTATTAAATGTTTCATTTTTTCCATGAGTGAGTTGACCATTAAAAAAGACTTGTTCAATACTTCCAGCTCCACTTGTTACTGAACCTACTACTCCACCTACTGAACATGTAGAACTTGTGTTATTATCTCCACATATCAAACCTTGTACGTGTGCTTGACTATGGGCATTAGACAGTGTCCCTTTTTCAGTAAGTGCTCCAACAATTCCACCGACACTACGCTCTCCTATTACTGTTGCACTTGAATAAATCTGATTTAATGTTGTTTGTGCACCTAAACCTAATATACTACCTACATATGTTTTACCTTGTATTGCTCCTGATACAGATACATTTAAAATTGATGTATTAAATGCATTTTTTGCAATAAGTGCTCCAACATTGTCGTTACCTTCAATAAATACATTTTCAAAAGTAATATTTTGAAATAATGCTCTATTGCTTTGATAGATTAACCCCACATATTGTTGATCAACCACCATCCTTACATTTTTAAACACAAACCCATTACCATCTAGTGAACCTGTAAAATATGAGTTTGTAGCTTTACCAATAACTCTCCACCCTGTTTCCTCATTATAATTTTTTGAGTTTTCTTGTGCCACCTCATCGTTAAAATCCAAATCATTCATCAACACATAGTCACAGGTATAGCATTGTTCTATGTCATATAAATCATTAATGGTATAAATTTCTATGATACTACTAGCTTTTACACTTACAATATTCACACTTGAAAACAACAAAAAAGCCAAGCAGAACTTCCCTGCTTGAGCAAAACTTACACTATTAACATGTTTAGCCATGGCTTGCCCCACCTTCTATTTGTGATTATTATATCACATTTTAAGTGAATGAATTTGTAAAAAAAGGCTGTTTCCATTTGTTTTTGGATACAGCCTTTACAATCACTTATTCTTTATTCATCACTCTTTTAATTTCAGCTTGTATTTCATTATACACATCTTCTCTTGGTTGCATATAATAAACTAGTTGATTTGGGTTTTGAACACCAGGAAGCATACTATCGGTTCCCTTCATTGCCATGGAGGTAAATTCCCACTTAATGTTTCCACTAATTTGTCGATTAACAATCGCCAATAAATCATCCGATGTTGCATTGGTATCTACAGAACTTGCTACTTCACGAATAATACCTTCTATACGAACAATGGTTGAAGGTGATACTAGTTTATTGATAACACCTTTAATAACTTCTTGTTGGTGTAATCCACGAGTCACATCACCACCTGGGACATTGTATCTTTCTCTTGAAAATGCTAACGCTTGTTCTGCGTTCATGGTATTTGTACCTGCACTAAATGTGTGTTTACCACCACGAGTTGTAAAACTGTAGTGAGAATGCACTTGAATATCACCGATAACGTTAATGATATTAATAAACGACGTAAAATTAACACGCGCAAATAAATCAATTTCATGTCCCATGTAGTTTTCAATAGTATCAATAGAACAACCAATACCATAGTTGCCTGAATGTGTTAACTTATCCTTTCGGTTATTTTGACAAGCGATTGGAATGTACAAATCTCTTGGTAGGGAAACTTGAAGAATTTCACCTTTATCAGGATTAACATACATCAGTATATTAACATCACTTCGTGAACGATTAGTTAGTGGACCTTGTACATCAATACCACTTATGTAAACCACAAACGGGTCTTTCTTTAAATCAGTGTCGGTTCTAATTTGATCACGTTCATATTCTTTGGACACTTCATAGATTACACGTACTTCATCCCAAAAATCAGGGTACTCATCTTCAAACAATCCAACCAACGCATTATCCACGACCATAACATCAATTTGATCATTAAGTAGTGCTGTATAAACAGTTGAATCATAATCAAACTCATCGTATACCATCATAAAACCAAACTCTTCATTAACTGTTGTTAAAGATAATTCTTTTAGTTCTAGATCTAGTAGTCCACTTAACCCATAGCGATAGTCTTCGCCATTTTCTAAGTCTTGAATTTCGGATTCTTCTAAAACTACAAATGAAACAATTGAACGTTCCACATCGATTTGCCTAAAAGCTCGATTAAGTGCACTTTGTGAATAAAACAACCCTAAAGTACCAATAAGCATTACCACAATCCCTGTAATTTGCAGTGATTTTGGTAAACGATTAAACCCAATCAATAAAACCCCAACAGCTGCAGTCACAATAATTACTGCTTCAATTTGCCAAGGTAATATTTTATTGTATACAAATGCACCTAGCATCAATATAAAAACAACAGTTGCAATTTGTAGTAAACGATCTTTTTTAAAATCAAGCGTATGATTTGTTTGTTTTTGTTTGGCCATAAGTTGGTCAACCTTTCTTTTAAAACAATAGTGTAATGTTTTTAATAATTTAGTCCACTATTTTATCTTAACATGCATAAACTGCATCTATCTTACATGATTAACATGGTCATGATGTGGTAAAACTATGTGATTTTATTTCACGAAGTCATTATACAAAATAAAAAGACAGAAAAAAAGCGATTTTTATCAATCGCCTTATTTACTTTCGTAATGTCCACATTCACACACATGATGCGGTTTTTTAAATTCACCACAGGAAGGACATTTCACCATTGTTACAGATGGCAATTTATAATGTGTTCTACGTTTTGCTTTACGATGTTTAGATACTCTTCTTTGTTGTACAGCCATAATTTCACCTCCTGTTCATTCCGGCTTGAAATCTTTAAATTTGGCTAATCGAGGATCGGGTTGTTTGTCTTTTGCTTGCATATCTTCTTTGACTACTTCCCAACCTTTTCCTTTTGGATACTCTTTTAATCCTTTTTTAATAACCTTTTTAGGTGCTTCCATAAGGATTACTTGCTTAGCGATAGGAAATAAATCAACACCGGTTGAATCAGAGTAGAAACTATTAATCTCTTGTATAGCTTCTTCTACAGTCATGGCATCTTCTTCTATCAAGTCAAAAGGAAGATTAATCTTTTCAAGTGTAATTGCACAAGGCAATACATAATTTCCAGTTAATTGCATGTGGTATTGAATCATATCACTATGTGCGTGATAGCGGATAAATCCAGACACAAAAATGTCAGTTACATCCAGGATATGAGTTAGATTTTCAAACCAACTTGGTTCACTCACTAATTCTTGCTCAAAGCTTAATTCCACATCAGGATTTAAAAAGAGCTCATTTTTAGACCACTTCATCATATCACCTGTTTCATTGACGTGTTTTATTATAGTTAAGTTAAGACTTAAAGTCAATGAAATGCATATTTTTTAGCTTATAAAAAGCAAATATTTACAATTACGTTAAAAAAGAAGACTATTTCTAAAAAAAATGCATCATTCGATGCATTTTCTTAGAAAGGGATTAACTGTTTTCCTTTTTATACTTTAGTTCACGAATGCTATACCAAACATAAAGTGCCACAAAGACTCCAATACCTACTAGTGGAATTTTAAAGAGTGGTAAAGCAACTAAAGCATCCGATACTAATAATGACGTGCCAGTAACACCAAATTGTGTTAAGTCGAAGATTTCATATGTCGCTGCTACAGGAACAGTTAACCATAAACCATATACAAATCCAGCTACCATAGCACCACGAGGTCCGCCTGTTGCATTACCCATGATACCAGCTGCACCACCAGTGAAGAAACCACCGATGATAGAAATAAGTGGTACAATACCAAACACTAAACCTGAAACAATCATTCCAACGGTCATTCCAAAGATTGAAAATATAAACCCAATCATCAATGCAGTTGGAGCAAACCCAAAGATAGCTGGGCAATCTAGAGCAGGAATAGCACCAGGAACTAATTTATCTGCAATACCTTTAAAAGAAGGAACTAGTTCACCTAAGAACATACGAACCCCTTGAAGCAAGACTAAAATACCAGCAGTAAAGCCAAGCGCACCAAGTAAACCCCACACTAGGAAGTTTTGCTCACCAGCATAGACTGCTACTCTTTCAGGACCAGCAACAATCGCTAAACCTAAGTAAAAGATACCCATTACGATCGCGACTGAAGAAGCTGTATCTTTAAAGAATGATAAAGATTCAGGTAATTTAATTTTCTCAACATCTTTTTTAGGGTCTCCTAACAAACGACCAATCCATGCACTACTTACTACACCAATGGTTGTTAAGTGACCATAAGCAATGGTGTTGCCACCAGTAATACGACGCATAGTAGGTTGAGCAATGGCTGGTAGCAAGGTTAAAAACGCACCTTGTAAAATCGAACCAACAACCATAATTGTTGTTTCTTCATAACCTGAAGCATGAAGAACAAACGCTAATACAACAGACATAATCCACATCATATGACCGGTTAAGAAAATATACTTAAGCGGTGTAAAGCGTGCCAACACAATATTAACAAAGAACCCTGCAGCCAATATGATTGCGGAAGTTCTAGCAATTATTGGTACATTTGCTTGTAGTGCTCCTACAACAGCTTCATCAAATGGTACCAAACCGGTTAAGTTAAACACATCCGCAAACAACTCACTAAATGGTGCCAATGCATTTACAATTAACCCTGATCCCCCCGATAAAATAAGCAAGCCAAGTACAGTTTTTAATGTACCAGTAAATACTTGATTTGCTTTTTTCTTTTGTAGCAATAAACCAACTAACGCTACTAAACCTAATACGATTGCAGGTGTTTGTAATAGGTTAATAAACAGATCCAACATTAATAATTTCCTCCTTTTTCATTTAAAAATTGTATTAATTTTTCTTTTACTTCATTAACATCCACAATATTGTCCACATATACAATATTTACAATATTTTCGGGAAATGATCCCTTTAAATCGTTTGAACTCATAATAAGATCATGTGGTACTCCTGCAATGGTACCCATATCCCAATGTTCAATGTCACAATCCAAACCAATTTCCCTTGCTATTTTTTCTACAGTCATCTTTAGAATTAGACTAGATCCAACTCCTAACCCACATACGGTGATGATTTTCATGCTTTTCCTCCTACAGACAACTTATTTTGTCTTTGTAATTGTTAATGTGAACTTTATTGATTTCATCGCCTTCTTCAGTATTTGAACTTACCCAAATTGGCGGATGAATGTTAGCTTTAACTAAATTTTCAATGGTTTGAGCAACCATCCCTTCAATGACCATCATTCCTAAAATGGTGGAAGTGCCTACAAACTTATGTTCTAAGCCTTCCATAGAGAGCGCTGCATCACCAAACTCGCAGTTAATATCAATGACAATGTCCGCCACATCCATTAAGCGTTTGTTAGATGAGTGCCTTGAAGGCACTTGCAAACTAAACTTCTCTGATGTCAATGCGATAACGGTCATGTTTTTCTTTTTGGCTGCCAATGCCATATCCACAACAGCACCATTTCTACCTGAAATCGACACAATAATCATAGTGTCATTGCTTGTTGTATATTCTAAGTCTAAGTATGTTTCTACAAATCCTTCGGTTCTTTCTAGTAATGTCGATAATTTCGCTACTGGATTTAATGAAAGATGCGGAATTAACAGTGCATTGACAGGCACTAAACCTCCAGCTCGATAAAACATTTCTTGCGCAAACATTTGTGAATGACCACAACCAAAGACGTGTATCAATCCATCTTTCGCAATGGTATTTGCCATTGCTTCTGCAGCTATTTCTATGTTTTTACCTTGTGTTTCAAACATTTCGTGACTTTGTTTTTTCACTATTTCAAACAGTTCTAAATATTTCATTTTTCCTCCTCTTCTATAATTTTTACAATTTCTTCTACACTACTAGCTTTGCATAATGCATCAACTTTGCTTTGATCCATAAGTAGTTGAGCAAAACTTTGAATCATATCCATATGTTCATGTTTATCTAAACTACTAAATGCAAAGCATAATTGGATCTGTTTTTTATGGTCTTTAATTGCATAAGGTTCATTGAGTTTAACTAAACATAAGCCTGTCTTATTGACACCTAATCCTGGTTTACCATGAAACAAGGCAACCTTATCTACAAGCACCATATATGGTCCAAATTCTTTATATGTATCTTTCATAGACTGTGTATATTTCTCAGTAATTAAGCCATTATCTATGAGTTGTTTACCACAATACTCAATAGCTTGATCCACACTCTCTACACGATCTTTTACATCGATAAGATCTTTTGTTAAATATTTATTAATCATAATTTCCTTTCATTAACCAGTTTGTAATACCACATTAAATTCAAATGAATCGCCCTTCGATACTAAAGATGACCAACTAACAATTTGATCATTAGAATACAACGTACGCTGTACAACTAAACCATAACTATACGGTTTAGCATCCAATAACTCCGCTTCATTAACGGTTAATTCACAAGCTCTAAAACGTTCAACCGCTTTTGTGGATTTAATACCAAATTCAAGTTCTAATGTCTTATATAGTCCCACTTGATTAAAATCAATGTTTTCTAATTTCTTAAACTTGCTTTTTTCAAAGTAAGTTCTTTCATACATAATTGGTTGCTTATCCGCAAGACGAAGTCGTTTTAACACCAACACCTCATCTCCAATGTTTATATTTAAACGATCAGCCATCTTCTTATCTGCAACAATCGTTTCAATGTCCAACACATTTGTGGTGGATATCTTTCCTTGCTTTTCCATTTCTTGAGAAAAACTATAAATCGAACCTAGTGTTTGTGTAATTGGCTGTTCTGAAACAAACGTTCCTTTTCCTTGTAACCGAGTTAGCTTTCCACTTCTTGTTAACTCATCAATGGCTTTTCGAACAGTAATTCTGCTTACCCCATAAATCTCACACAACTCTCTCTCAGCTGGAATTTTCTCACCACGAGGCCATGCATCACTTCTGATTTTCTCTTCAATTTCATCTAGTAATTGATAATACAATGGAACTCTGCTATCTGTATTTAGTTTCATACCATTCCCCTTTGATGATATATCATCATGTTGTCATAACCATTGTAACCGTTCTCAAATTGAATTGTCAATAAAAAATGTGAACAAAATGTGCTT
>CAYZMP010000033.1:0-18820 GCA_964479585.1 uncultured Erysipelothrix sp. | reverse complement strand
TACAAACTTTAAAGGGTTATTTCTTGTGAACCCCTACAAACTTTATAGGCCCCTAATTAGTTTATCGACTTTATTAATCATGATGTAACCACCAACAAATAAGATAATGAGAGCTAATATTCCAGGTCTTGCATTACCAAAGACCAAGGCTGAAACGGTAATAAATGCCGGTCCGATAGCATCAGAAAATTTACCAAAGATGTCAAAGAAACCAAAATATTCATTGGATTCGTTTTTCGGTACCAATCGACCATAGTAAGAACGCGATAGTGCTTGAATTCCACCTTGAGCCATACCAACAACGATGGCTAATAACCAAAACTCCCAAGCTTGTGAAAGTTGAAAGCCAAATATTGCGACAAAAATATATACAAGCATATAAAATTTAATTAATTTCAATGGTCCATACTTTCGAGCAAGTTTACCCGCAAGGATAGCAAAAGGAAATGCTACAAACTGCGTTGCCAATAAAGCAACAATCATTAAATTTTGATCAATTCCAATTTCACCACCAAAGTTTGTGGCTTGGCTCATAATCGTGTACACACCATTAATGTACATAAAATAGCCTAGGATGTAGTAAAACAATGGTTTATCTTTATATATTTTCTTTAATGTAACAAAGACACGTTTAAATGATGTATTCACTATCTTTGGTTGACGTTCAAGTGCATACACTTGTTTAACATCTTTAAATAATGGAATTGTCAATAAACCCCACCATAAAATAGTTAGTACAAACGAAATTCTCGTAGCAGTAGCTACATCAAGACCAAAAGGTGTCAATAATATTAATGCTAATCCAACAATAAAAGGAATAGTACTTCCTATGTATCCCCATGCATAACCATGAGCAGATATAACATCCATCCTATCATCGGTAGTAACATCAATTAACATTGAATCATAAAATACATTACATGCTGAATAACCTACTCTAGCAAGAATAAACATAATAACAAATGCTTGCCATTGTGTGGTTACCGCTAATGATAATCCACCCAATAAGCCAATACCTAAAAATAGTGCAAACATTTTCTTCTTCATTCCACGATAATCCGCTATTGCCCCTAATACTGGTGCCATAAGTGCAAGTGTTAATACAGCAACAGATGTTGCGCCACTAAACCATGCGGTAATGACGTTGTCAGCCACTCCTGCTTCTGATGCGATTGAACGAAAGTAAATAGGGATTGTTGCAGTGACAATCAAAATGAATGCTGAGTTTGCCACATCGTACAAAATCCAACTCTTCTCCGACTTTGTAAATTTCATATTCTTTCCTCTTCTATCTATTTATGGAAGGATAGTTATGTATCTCTTCAACGTTACTTTTATTATCTTTGCGTAATGGTGGATAGTCAACAATATAGCCTTCAAACACCATTTCTAAATCCAAATAATCTATTAAGTCTTTTGGACTAGTCCATTCAGGAGAAATACTTTGATCTAATATTGCGATTTTCATTAATAACTCAGTAATAAATTGAGAGCAGAAGTAATAGTGTTTACGAACATACTTAATCTTAAAAGGAATAAAAACTAATCCAAGAAAATTATAATGGTACATCCGTGCTTGGTTTTCAAAGCGATTAATTTCTTCTTTAAGTTGATTAGCCTGTTCAGAAGAAATTTTCATTTTATATACTTTGATTTCATTCTTCTTTGAAAACTGGTACACTCCAGAATTAATACTCTCTTTGACAAATCCTCCAATAAGTGGATTTCTTGGCTTAATACGACCAAAAGAATACATGATGGATAAGTCTTCTATAAAACTTATCGAAGAATGCATGTATTTAAAGTTACCTGCTTTTGAAAGTACTCTCGAAAGCCATGTTCCTGTTTTAGAAAAAACAATAAAAACTTCCATAAAAAACCCCTTAATTTAATAACCCCTTATTAAAAATATTATTACTCCTTATTCTCTACAAATTGCCTTACAATGTCAATACTATCGATAGGCCCAACAAGTACTAACACATCATCCTTTTTAAACTGTAACTGTGGATCGGGTGAAGCAATCAGTTTATGATCTCGTTTAATTGCAATAACTGTTGCATATGTTTTTTGATAAAACCCAACACTCTTTAACGATTGATTTATTAACCAACTAGTTTCGGGTATTACAATTTCAAACTTATTTAGGGGATCAATGTTTTTAAATCTACTTGATAACTCAAGTATTTGCTCAACGATTCTTTGTATTTCATATTCAATGTCATTTTTACGTCGAAAAGCATCTTTTAAATCTTCTTTTAACATTTCTACTCCTGTATCATAAGAATACTGTTGAAGATATGTTAATGCTTTCTCTTTCGATTGTATAAAAACACCACTTTTTTCTACGACATGCACAATACCCGTTTGCTCAAGTAAAATCATTGCTCGACGTATTGTTTCTGGAGATACTCCGTACTCACTAGACATCGTCGAGCGACCAGAAACTTTTGAATTTTCTTTTAACTCGCCTCGAGCTATTCTAGATGCAATGTCCAATGCTATTTGAGCATATGCAGGCGATCGCATTTTCTTTCTATCTTCTACCATCGCTCAACCCCTTTATCATTTAGAGATATTATACCACAAGATAAAAGATGGCTTTGTTAAAATAGTGAAAAGAAAAGCCTTGAAAATCAAGGCTAACTAGTTAAAGCAATAAATTCTTCAATATCTTGTTTGATCAACTCTAGCGACTGTCTGAAAAATGCTGGATTACTAATATCAACATCCGCCATCTTCGCAACATCTTTAATGTTATTTTTACCTGTTGCTTTTAGTAATCTATCGTATTTCTCAACAAAACGTTCTTTTTCATTTAAGTATTGCGCATACAATCCTTTTGAAAACAACAAACCAAAGGCATATGGGAAATTATAAAAACTTAATCCTGCACTATAGTAATGTGGTTTATTTAACCACATATATGGATGAAGCACATCATGATCTAGACCATCTCCATATGCTTTCTTTTGTGCATCCATCATCAATTCTTTCAACTGATTAACCGATAATACACCTGCTTTTCGTTTATCAAATACTGAACTTTCAAATAAATAACGACTATAAATATCAACAATCACTTGTCCTGCATCTGAAATCGATGATTCTAAGATAGCAATCTTCTCTTGCTCACTTGCTTGGTTTTTTGCAGCATTAATAACGATTGTTTCACAGAAAATGGACGCTGTTTCTGCAAGTGGCATTGGATAACGACTATTTAATATGGATTCATCTTTTAATTGATACCCATGATATCCATGACCAAGTTCATGCGCTAATGTTGTTAAGTTAGAAAAACTACCGTCAAAGTTCGATAAAATTCTACTTTCTTTTATAGGGTGGATGTTTGAACAAAATGCACCACCACGTTTTTTAGCTCTTGGAGTCACATCCAACCATTTATGATCATATGCATGTTTTGTATATGCTGCAAGCTCATCAGAGAATGTCCCAAACTGCTTAATAATATAATCCATCGCTTCTTTATAAGTGTATGTCAATGATGTTTCTTTAATCGGGGCAAACAGTTCATAAAATGGTAATCCATTTGTGTGATTAAGTAGTTTTGCTTTATGTTTGTAATACTGATGAAAAGAAGGCAGTGCTTCTTCAATAGCTACTAGCATCGCATCTAATGATTCTTTGTCTAAGCGTGACTTCAATAAAGTTTCATCAAGAGCGCTATCATATCCACGCCATGCTGTTAATGTGTTTACTTCGCCCTTAATGGCGTTGATCGCTGCGGCAGATGACTCCTCTATTTGCTTGTATGCTACCATTTCAGCATCATACCCTGCTTTTCTTACGATTGGGTCACTATGATAAGCAAGATTTCTTATTGCTGGTAGTGGTAGCTGTTTGAGCTCCCCTTCTAACTCTATATCAACATTTAATGTAGAAGATATTTTATTTTGTAAGTTTGACCACGCAGTTGATCCACTCATGACCATTTTTGAGATAAGCATTTCTTCTTTTTCACTTAATAAATAATTCGATTTTTCTTTGATCTCTTTCAAATAGAATGCATAGTTTTTAAGAAACTCAGAAGATTGAATTACTCCATCTAAATCATCAATTTGTTTTAAAAAAATTTGAAACGCAACATTTGGTTTTACAAACTCATTCGATAATTCTTGAACATGATTTAAATAATACAACGATTGCTCATTATCAGCTTGTGCAGCATTGACTAAGCTAGCATAAGTAGCTGTCTTTACAATAAGATAGGAAACTTTCTCATTGAATCGAATAACCTTCTCACATTTTTCAACACTGTTTTCAATGGTGGTTAACTCTTGTTGAGCGAACTCTTCAACTTCAACTGCTAGTTGTTTAATGCTTTGTAAATCGTCTTGATACATTTGAGAATCAAAACTGTCATATAATTCTTTTAAACTCCATTCCATATTATTTTTCTCCTTTTTCTATTATTGGTAATTGTTGTGCAAAGGCATAAAATGCTTGATAGTCACCGCTATAATCTGGTGTGATGGCTTGCTCTCTTTCAATGATATGGTTATCAATTAGAAATGTTGTTATTCCTAGTTTTGATGCAATCATATCTTCTACAGTATCATTTCCTACCATCATGCATTGATTGGGTTTAATGTTGTTTTGATCAAGAACTTCTTTATAGTACGCAAGCTGAGGCTTGCAGTAATGATTTTTTTCAAAACTAGTTACATATTTAAAATCACTAACATTAAAACCAGCCCATTGAATTCTTTTTTCAATAGCAAGTTTTGGAAACATTGGATTAGTAGCGACAATTAAATCATACCCCTTTTCTTTTAAAGTCATTACTGCTTGTTGGATGTGTTTATTTGGTGTGGTTACTTGTTTTAATTCATCAAACTCATGAATATAAAAATCAGAAAACCTTTTTTCATACTCTTGTATCTCATGCTCATCTAAAAAAGTAGCTAACTTTTTCATAAATACTTTTTCATTTGTAATTAAATCTGTATTGTTAACCATTTCTTTTAAGCTTTCCATAACCATGTAAGCTAATTTGTCATGGGTTGTAATATCATGAAATTTTTTTGCCAAGCCTTTAAAATAAACATTTTCAAATGCTTCCATGTCAATTGGCAATAAAGTGCCATCCAAATCAAATAATATTGTATTCATATTTTTTACCTCACTATTACTCATTTTATAAGGTTAACTAACTTAATTCAACCATTAAAGTATGTACATGTGGAAACCTCACCCTTTTTTTGATATACTAGTCACAGGATTTTTGATGATATTAAAATTATAATTATAGAAGGAGTTTTTTATGAATCCTGTATTATTTGCGTTTCTATTAACGCTATTCGCGGGTTTAGCAACCGGTATTGGGAGCCTTATTGCTTTTTTCGCAAAGACAACAAACACGAAATTCTTGTCCATAGCACTTGGTTTTTCTGCTGGAGTAATGATTTATGTTTCCATGGTGGAGATATTTTTCAAAGCACAAGAATCATTAGTTGCCGAACATGGAGATCGATTTGGTTCTTGGATTACTGTTTTATCATTTTTTGGAGGAATGTTATTGATAGCATTAATTGATAAATTTATTCCAAAAGCTGAAAACCCTCATGAACTTCATAAGGTAGAAGACATAGATAGCCCACCAAGCAAAGAAAATTTAATGCGTATGGGTGTCTTTACTGCTATTGCAATTGCAATCCATAACTTTCCTGAAGGCTTAGCAACCTTTATTACTGCTTTACAAGAACCGACAATTGCCATTCCTGTAGCTGTAGCAATTGCGATACACAATATTCCTGAAGGTATTGCGGTATCAATTCCAATTTATTATGCGACTGGTTCAAAAAGAAAAGCATTCATTTATTCTTTTGCATCGGGTCTAACTGAACCATTAGGTGCACTTTTTGGATACTTAATACTAATGCCTTTTTTATCAGACACTTTATTTGGTGTCTTGTTTGCCGGGGTCGCTGGAATTATGGTGTTTATTAGTTTAGATGAGTTACTACCAGCATCAGAAAAATTTGGCTATCATCACCATTCGATATATGGTTTAATTAGCGGAATGGCTGTGATGGCATTAAGTTTATTGTTATTTATTTAAGCAAAAAAGGGTTTATCGTAAACCCTTTTATTTTTGATATCCAAGTACTAAATGCTCTACATTAATAAAACGTAATACGATTGATGTTAGTAATGCAAATGGAAATGCAACAATCATAAACATTAAACTAGCAATACCATGAACAAAGTATTTCATGTTTTTATTTTTTAGTGTCACAGTATCGGTAATTAACCCGATAGCTATACCCATAATATTAGTGAACATTATAAGTCTGACTGCTCCTAAAATTCCATATGCTTTTGTCTTTCCATACTCATTCACTAATTTTTCAAGGTATCCTTGATCAAACAAACCTCGTTGATCAGCGACATGCTTACCAAATAGAACTCCAATAACCTCATTATTAGGGACATCATCTAACTCTCCAGCAAGTATTCTCTTAATCTCACTATTAGACATCCCAGCTTTAAGTGCTATCTTTGTATGTTGATAACTACATAATGAACATCCATTAACTTGTGTTACAGACAACATTATTCGTTCAATAAATGGTTTGTTAATAACTTTTTCTGCTTTTGCCTTTTTTAAGTATGGCAACGTATTCAATAAACATACCATAGCTCTGAAAAACTCACTTAACTGATATATTTTTTTGTGGTACATCTTGTTCATCTAATCCCTACTTTCACAAAGATGATTATAAATGGTTTGGTTGATCATTCCAACTCAAATGCATATACTTAACAACTAATTAATATTTTTCCTAGTAAAGAAAGAGTAGTTTTTTTTGATACAAGCACTAAGATATAAAAACCTTTGCTCATTATGCTTGAACAAAGGTTGATTTTACGACTTATTTATATGTACTATTCAGTAATACATTCTACCTTATTAGCCATTAAGGGCACGTAGAAACCACAATGTTTTTTCATAGTTTTCGACAAACTCTTCAAACATCATAACCACTGTGAAGTCACCAGCTTGATCAGCATCTTCACGAATTTCTTTTGCAAGTTCATTTAGTGCAGTCATATCCGCCATAATTACATCGACAACTTCATCAGTAGTAAACTTCTTTGACTCTACTTCTTTTAATGTAGCAAGTTTTAGATAATCTTGCATTCTTGCTAGTGGCATTTCACCTTTGATTTTAATAATTTCTGCAACATCATCAAATTGCTTAAACACTTCATCATACATAGCTTCGGTTCTTTCATGTAGTTGGAAAAATAGTTTTCCCTCTACATTCCAATGCATGTTGTGCAGTTTTTGATTCCAAACTGCTAAGTTGGATAAATATATTTGTAATTTATTTAAGTATTCCATATAGACCTCCTATGTCTGTAGCTTAATTATATCATTTGTAACATGTAGATGGTGCGATATGCTTTGTCGATTAAGGAATATAAGTCGCAATTACTGTTGATCCAGCTGTGAAAGTAAGAGACTTGCATGAGTTTAGAGCAATAAAATGATCTCCTGCTTTTGCAGCTTCACCGTTAATTTCTCCATCACTTAAAAATCCAATAATCATAAACATATGGTTTTGTTGAATGGTTGTTTCTTCATCAATTTCAAATTTTTGAACCACAAAATGTTCAGATCTTAAAAACATAGTATGTTTCATTGTTGAAGTGATAAGTCGTTGAGGAATTGCTTCTTTTTTCATGTCTGGAACCATAATAGAATGCAATGCTTGATCTAAATGTAACTCTCTTTTTTGTGTACCTTCCATACGTTCATAATCATAAATTCTATAAGCCACATTAGAGTTTTGCTCAATCTCATACACCATTGTTCCCGCTCCAACTGCATGAACTGTTCCTCCTGGCAAATAATAAAATTGATTTGGTCGTACACTAAATCGTTGTAACCAATCATATTGAGTTGGGTTATACAACGCTTGGGCTAATTCAGCTTTACTTTTGCATTTATGCCCAACAATAACTTCGCCAGAATCAGCGGTATCTAAAATTAACCAAGCCTCTGCTTTACCATGTGGTAATCCAAGGGATAGCGCATGTTGATCATTAGGGTGAACTTGTATACTTAAATCTTTGTTAGCATCAATAATTTTTACTAAAAGTGGAAACTCGTCATGATGACAATTACCAAACAATTCACGATTTTCTCGATAAACTTTTGATAATTTGAGTTGATCAAACTCTCCTCCTTCAATAACACAATCCCCTTCTTGATGTGCGGCAACGGCCCATACTTCTCCGGTTTTCATTGATGGAATATCAAATCCATATTTTTCTTTTAGTCGAGATCCTCCCCACATTTTCTCTTTAAATACAGGTGCAACTTTAATAATTGAACTCATCATCTTCCTCCTACGACTATTCTACCATTATTTATCAATGAAAAAACCCCTAAAGGGGTTAACTCCATTCTTTTATTTTAAGTCGTTCTTCCTCTACAATATAATTATGAAACAAATACATAAACAATTTCATGTCATGTTTCATATAGTTGATCATTAAATACGTTAACTCTTCTTTTGTAAAGGAGCTTAAATAGTCAGCCACATTAAATGATTGCAGTTTTTTAAAATCTTCTGGTGACCATCCTTGTGGAACAGGTTTTGACGGATGTTTTTCTTTTAATCCTTCTTTATCTTGTAAATCATTAAGATTAAGTCTATCTTCTCGATGAAGTATTTCTAAAAAGGCACTCACTTGGTGTTTACAAAAACCAGCCTCTGAGTATGGGCAATCACACGAAGAAAAGACAATACTATCATCTGGTGCAATATTAATAACAACATGATACTTGTTGTTTTCACCTTGTACATCAAAATAATACGTGTTATCGACTTGTTTTTCTAATGACATACGACTCTCTTGATAATATCGAATTCCACGAAATAGGACTAATTTTCTTGTGTTTTTATAAAACCTTTTTAATGTTGTTTTCATTGTATCACCCTCTTTTTAATTATACACAAGTAACTTTAAAAATAAAAACAAAGGGCTCACCCCTTTGTTTATTTGACTTCAATTCTATTAACAACTTCTTCTTTTTGCTTTGTTGGAAGCTTAATTGCCAATACACCATCATTAAATTGAGCATCAATGTTTTCGTGATCAATGTTTGAAAAACGAATTTGGCGCATAAATTCAGAACATTTACGAGTACGATAGTAGTATTTCTTCTCTTTGCTTTCTTCCTCTTCGTTGTGTTGCGCTTTTATTGTTAAAACATCATCACTAAAATCTACGCTAATTTCTTCCTTTTTATATCCTGGCAAATCAACTTCGACAAAATAATCTTCTTCTTTTTGATAAACATCAATATTTGTAGAGTAGTCGATTCTTGGAAAAAAGAAATCATCATTGAAGAAGTCATCTAATAATGTGTTTGGTGTACGTTTTACTAAATTGTATCTCATTCTAATACCTCCTTTTTATTGATTAGCACTTGAATGAGTCGAGTGCCAACTTTCTACTCTTATTATAGCAAAAAAATTAGCACTGTCAACTATTGAGTGCTAATTTTTTATAAGTTTTTATATTTTTTTTAAGACCCTTGCATTTATATCTTTTTTATCAATGTCTTTTATCTTTTGGTTTGCTTTCCCAAATGGCATTTGTGCTATGATCTTATACTTTCTATCAAGATTATAATGCTCATAAATAAAATCATCAATTAGTGGATTGTAATGTTGAAGTGAAGCATGTAGATCCATATCCGTTAATGTTAACCATACCCCATACTGAACAAATCCTTGACCTTGATCAGCCCATAAAGATACGTTATCTTGATACAATGGAAATTTCTCTTTTAGCTGCTCTGACACTTTTACATCTTCTAAAAATAGTATCGTACCATCACCATCTTTAAATGCTTGTATCTTTGCTTTTGTTAAATGTTGTTTTTCTTTTTCTACGTAAACAATAATCTTATTTAAAATCTCATCCCACAGTGCATCATGTGCTTCATTAAAAAGCACCATGACACTGGCACTTTGTGCATTAAACGCTGAAGGAGCATGGTATACTGCCTCTTTAATACGAGTTACAAATTCATCTTGGTTGAACTCATTGGATTTCCTTAATTTATTAACTGATCGCCGTTGTTTTAATACTTCACTAAATTCACTCATAATTACCGCCTTGTTACTATTCTATGAAAAGAAAAAGCATTGTTCAATGACAATGCTCAACGATGATCTTTACAAACTTCTTTGCATAAAAGCAAATCACTTACCGTAAAGGCAACACAACCAGCCTTTAATCCGTTTTCAATATCAGCTCTACTTTTGATTAGCCCTCCACCAATAATTGGTATATTCAATCGTTCTTTGATTGATGGAATAATTCGAAAAGCAATCGCAGGCATCACTTCCACCATGTCTGGTTTTGAACGCAATAGCATATCTACTCCTCGATCCACTGATTTTGAATCAATTAGAAACATTCGTTGAATAGCTATCTTTTTATTTCTCTTTGTCACTTCTATTATTTTAGATTTGGATGATATAATACCATCCGCTTTTAGTTTCTGACATAAATACTCTGTACCATATTCATCGCTTGCTACACCATTAATCATATCAATATGTACGAGCGCTTTTCTCTCATTTTTATGGAGTGCTGAAATGATATCCGCAAGCAAAGAGATATGAATATCTTGTAATAAACAGGTAGATAAATCAGTCAATAAAAACTGCTCTAAGCGTTTCATTGTTGGAACTACTGGTATGCAAATTTGTCGTTGAATCGTTTCTAACATAACAACACACCCTCTCTTTTGTCTATCATATCAAAAAAGAAAGGGTGTATGTTGTTTTTTTATGACAAGTTTAATTTTTCTTTTAATATCCGATGTACAAAATCAACGGCTATTGCAGGTGCTGAAGCAATCCCAGGGGAATCAATGCCTGCTAAGTTAAAGAAGTTTTTAACATGTTTGTTTTCTTCAATAATAAAATCATTCTTTGCTTCTTTAGGACGAATACCAGCGATTCGATCAATTTCATACTCATAAGGCACATGCTTGATGATGGATGGCATCTTTTCTTTAATCTCAGCAATTCCCTCTTCTGTCCAATCATCTTTTTCAGGTGAATCCACTTCAATTGCTGTTGGTCCTACCAACACGGTATCATGCACTGTTGGCACAACTAACACTCCCTTGCCTTTTGGTCCAGGTACTGGATACAACACTCTTGATGACATACTCATTGCTTCTTTACCTAAAATGATGTAGTCACCACGATGCATAACTAAAGAAAAAGTTGGTTCTGATACCATTTTCTCAATCATTGGTGCATACAAACCAGCCGCATTAACAATTGCTTTTGTTTTGTATGTGTTTTTATTGGTGCTCACTTCAAACCCACCTACTATCTTTTCAATACTTACCACTTCTTCATTAAACGCTGTTTTTACGCCATTTTCTTTTGCAAATGCAATGGCTTGTTTTGAAAGGTGAGTAGGATCTACAATTGCTGTTGTAGGCATGTTTAATACTTCAATAGTTTCATTAGGTAGATTTGGTTCTAGTTTTAATGCCTCTTCTTTAGTCAATCTCTCTACGAACACATCTCTATTTTTTGCATTTAAAACTAGCTCATCAATGTGTACACTATCTTCAGGATAAGTCGCCACAATAAACGCCCCAATTTGCTTGTAAGGTGTTTGTAACTCTTTAGCATATTGCTCATACATTTTTGATCCTAACACATTGTATTTTGCCTTTAGAGTGTTTTCTTGAGGATCACTTCCGTTGTGAACAATAGCGCTATTATGACCAGTCACAGCCAATCCTGCTTCACGCTCTCGATCAATAACTAATACCTCTGTATTGTACTTACTAAGTTCGTACGCTACTGTACTTCCAATAATTCCAGCTCCAATAATAATTATGTCTTTCATATTTTTTCCTCCCATCAATAAAAAAACAGAAAAAGCATGCAATGATGGCTTTCTCTGTGTTCATACCGTCTTAACTTGTACTTTCATTGTAAAAAAGATTGCGCTTTCACGCAATCATAATGCAATTTTTCGTGCGATTCTATCCAAATGATTACACATATACGTATATAAGGTGGAATGCCATTGAAAATCTGCTTCAAAAATCTCATCAACACGACGCTCATCCTTCAACATCTGCGCATTACGTGCACTTTTTTCACTAATGGGGTCATACACTGCAAAAGCATAACCATGATGGTCACGAATAACACTCATGCTCGCAACATCCGTAAGTCCATCGCCAATGTATACCATTTGCTCAAATGGTATAGCTCGCTTATGATGAGGAATTGATTGATTCAGCGTTAGATCATCTGTTAAATCAAACAACCCTTTGTTAATACGAAATAAATACTGTGTTTTCATCGTGTAGTTGATTGCTTGTGATGGCCAAACTATGTTGTCATGTTGATCATACATAAACTCACTAGCAAACACTTGCTTAAATTCATGTGCAATTGAGGTACCAAGAATCATTTGTTTTAATCCACTAGAGACAATATAGTGTTCAACATCGATGTTTAGTTTTTTACCATACGCAGATATCGATTGAAACCATGTTTGTACACCATCAAACAATTGAATGTTTTTGCCATGGTCAAACAAATACTGTTTGTTAATGACAATCCCTTTTTCCTTTGCTTCTTCAATCATTTGATACATATACGCCAAAATTCGATCCATATCATGTTCTTTTGCAATCGTATCTACTTTATCCCAAAAGACTCGTGGTTTTTGATACCCGAGTTCTTTAAGAAGTCCATACTCTTGCATATCGTAAGGACTAAGTGTTTTATCAAAATCATAAATAAACGCTACTTTGCTCATAGGTTACCTCTTATTTTGTGCGATAGTGAAAATAACTCTTCGGCAACAAATCACTTACTTGTAAAGGACCAAAAGATCCTGCTTTGTATCGATGAACTGGTACATTGGCCTCTTTAATAACTTTAAATAAATGATCAATATACTTCCAACTTGATTGTACCATAGACCAATCTGTAAACAACGCCTTATCTTTATTAAAGGCCGCAAACAATAATCGTTCGTATGCTTCTGGTGTATTAACACGATTTTCATACACACAACTTTGACAAAAATCCATCGACACGACATTCACATCTTGTGTATTTCCTGGTTTTTTTGCATTAAAAGTAAGGTATACTCCTTCATCTGGAGATATTCGTATCGTTAATACATTTGGCTTTTGGTTGTTTACTGATTTAAATACAACTAGCACTTCCGTTGATCGAGTATCCAACCGTTTACCAGTTTGCAAATAAATCGGTAGCCCTTTATACAAAGGATGATCAACATACACTTTTAGTGCCGCAAAGGTTTCAGTCTTAGAATCCTTCGCAACCTTGTTTTCATCAATGTATGCCACAACATTTTCATCATCCACACTTCCTGCATCGTATTGTCCTAATACTACATGGTCTAACACATTATCCTTGTCCAACAAAACAAGTGAGTTAATAATATCCGATTGGCTTTTAAACATTGTTTCTACTTGATCATCAACTGGTTGTTCCATTAAAACAATGGACAATATTTGAAACAAATGATTTTGCACCATATCTTTTATTGCTCCGGTTTGATCATAATATCCACCACGTTCTTCAACACCCACTGTTTCAGATGCAGTAATGGCAATATAATCAATCGCTTCTTTGTTCCAAACATGTTGAAAGAGCATATTTTTAAAACGAATAGCCATGATGTTTTGAATCATTTCTTTTCCTAAATAATGATCAATACGATAAATGCTCTTATCACTAAACACATCCAACATTTGAGTATGTAGCTCATTTGCGGACGCTTCATCATGGCCAAAGGGTTTCTCAATCAACACTTGATGAGAATGATTCTCTACTAAGCAACCACATGCCATTAGATGATTGGATATTACAGAAAAAAACTCAGGGGCTACAGCATAGTAATACAATTGTTGAGCTTGTTTATACTTAGAGTAGATATCAAACAACTTTTGATAATCTTCTTGCTCTGTAAAGTTCATTTGGATGTATGAAATATGCTCCGCCAATTGATTAAACACATTGTCACTAAAAGCCAATCGGGCATGTTTTTTTACCCATGGTTTTATTTGCTCAATGTATGATTCGTTATTAAACGATTTTCTCCCTATAACTAATACTTTTACTTGTTCAGGAAAAACTTTGACTGCCATTAAATTGTACAGTGCAGGCAATAACTTTCGATATGTTAAGTCTCCGGTACCACCAAAGATGGTAAACAAAATCGGTTGTTTACCAGTTTCCATGAAAATCTCCTTCTTTATCAATTCGTCTAAAGGAATGGGCACCAAAGAAATCCCTTTGTGCTTGAATT
Organism: uncultured Erysipelothrix sp.; assembly: GCA_964479585.1. Taxonomy (GTDB): domain Bacteria; phylum Bacillota_I; class Bacilli_A; order Erysipelotrichales; family Erysipelotrichaceae; genus UBA6182. The sequence goes on along the minus strand of CAYZMP010000033.1, from coordinate 4,444 downwards.
AGATTTGCTGAAGTAATCGATGAACTTAAGTTATCAAAGTATGTAATAGCATTTGCAAATCCACTTACTGGATAACCTTGTGCTAACGCAAATGACACAACATCCCTTAAATCTTGGGTGTATGCTGTTAATTTTTCTATAAAATAATCATCAAAAAGCAAATGCTCTAAATTTCGGTTGGTTTCGTACGCTTCCGCAATTTTATCTAAGAATTTTGCGCGAATAATACAGCCTGCACGCCATCCTTTCGCAATCTCTTTCATGTTAAGTTCCCACTCATATTGTTTGTTTGCCTTTGTTAACAAATCAAACCCTTGCGCATAAGCAATCATTTTTGCTGCATATAGTGCATGTTGAATTTTTAGCGTCCATTCTTTAGAAAGTGTTTCTTTCTTTTTTATAGATCCATAAATATCATGGGCTTTTAATCGAATTTTTTTATACTCTGATATAAAACGAGCATACACAGCAGACGTTAACACTGACGCTTCTACATTTAGCTGTAGTGACTGCATTGACGTCCATTTCCCTGTGCCTTTTTGCTTAGCAACATCTAATATTTTATCCACTAAAATATCATCGGTTTCACTATCTTTAAAATTCACTATTTTTGATGTTATCTCAATAAGGTAACTATTAAGTTCGCCTTTATTCCACAATGTGAAAACATCTGCTATTTCATCAGGATTTAGCATCATCGCATCTTTTAATAGAGTGTATGATTCACCGATTAATTGCATATCACCATATTCAATGCCATTATGAACCATTTTCACAAAATGACCAGATCCCTCTTTACCAATGTATGGTGCACACGCTTCACCATCTGCCTTTGCGGCAACATCATCAAACATCTTTTTTAATTGATTATAAGCTTGCTTATCCCCTGATGGCATTAAAGCAGGACCAAAACGAGCTCCTTCTTCACCACCAGAAACTCCTAAGCCTAAATAATTGATACCTTTTTCTTTTAAACTAAAATAACGACGTTGCGTATCTTCAAAATATGAGTTTCCTCCATCGATTAAAATATCATTTTTATCCAAAAGTTCTAATATAGACTCAATAACTGCATCGACTGCACGACCTGCTTGCACCATCATCAATATCTTTCTTGGTTTTTCTAATGAGTCTACAAATTCTTTTAATGTTTCAGTTTTTACCAAGTTTGCATTTGGATTTTCATTTATTACTGATGTTGTTACGTCGGTTGTACGATTATATATAGATACAAGGTATCCATGATCAGCAAAATTTAACGCCAAGTTTTTCCCCATAACCGCCATTCCAATAACACCAATATTGCTTTTATTCATTTTATTCACCTCGTTCTTATTATACCACTACTCTCTTTTAAATGAATCTAATATGAAAAACACCCGAAGGTGTTTACATAACTAGATTAATGATGAAGTAACTTATAACACTTACTAAAGTTGCTAATGATGTCCCCCAAATTAAATCAATGATTGTAATTTGAATTGGCCACCCTTCTAATGTTGATAAATTTGTTAAATCATACGTTGCGTATGTTATAAAACCAAATGCCGCACCATTAATCAATGCAGTTTGTACTGATTGTGCTTCAATGGCGGGATTGATAACAAAAAACAACATTCCCATAATAAACAACATATAAAACACAACTGCAGCTACCCAGTTAATTTTCTTTGCCATTATATAACCTAAATACTTTTGATACACATTTTTAGCAATGAAACCTAACCAAATTAGGTCTATAACCATAAATACCGCAAATGCAATTAGAAATTTAATAATAAGATCCATTACTTACTCTCCCTTTTAAACCAAGGTAAAAATATATTGGTTTCTTTCGCATATTCTTCAAACTCAGGATATTTTTGCATTCTCTTTTCCAACATCGGTACACCTGAAACAAACCTTAACAAATATGTCATAACAATTGGACTAACAATAGTCCATAATGGAGCCCCACCACTTAAAGCCATAACAAATATTCCCCACCAAAGAAGCGCATCTCCAAAATAATTAGGATGACGAGTGTATTGCCATAACCCAGTACGAATAAGTGTCCCTTTTTTCTTAGGATTGCTTGTATGTGCTTTTAGTTGTGCATCTCCAATAACTTCAAACCCATAGCCAACTAAAAAGATAAGTACCCCAACAAGTAACAACAACGGACTTAATAAACTATCCGTTTTCATCGCTTCTAAATATGGCAATGCAACAATTCCCATTAACAACCCTTGAAATAAGTAAAGCTGAACATAAGCTCTTACAAAAAACGAGTCTTTCCATTGATCTCTAAAGTTCTTATATCGGAAATCTTCTGGTTTTCCTAGGTTTCGTTTACCAATATGATAGGCAAGTCGTAACCCCCAAACCCCTACAACGACCACAAATATCCAACCAATGGTGTATTGATAGACAACTTGTTGAAAAAGAGCTAACACAAAAAATCCTGCACCCCATCCAATATCAATAATGCCTGTGTTCTTCATTAATGTTGCGAGTGCATACCATGCCGTAAAATACACAAACAACAATACGATAATTTCTATACTCATGATTTTATATACCCAATGGCAAATGCACCATTACCAGCATTAAGACCTACAATAGGCGATATAGACTCAATGTATTCTGGTTTCTTTCCAATAATTTTCTCCACCTTCTCAACAAAACTATTCATGACACTCATCTCATCTGAGTAAACCATACTATACTTCTCAATACCATATTCTTTCATGTCATTTTTAATTTTCTTTAACATTGCTTTCTGTGCACTCTTTACAGAAAGTGTTTTTGCAAATATAGAACCTTTTCCTTGAGGATCAATGGAAATAACAGGTTTTAGCTTTAATTTAGACAATACGATTCCTTGAACCTTTGATACTCGTCCACCACGAATCATATATTTTAAATCTTTCACACTAACATAAATGTGTGTTTTAGCTATTTTTTCTTCTACACCTTGAACGATTTCTTCAAAACTCTTGTTTGATTCTCTTAAAAGCACAGCTTCTTTAACAAGCATCCCTTGAGCTACGGAATTAACTTTAGAGTCGATTAGTGCAATTTTCTTACCTTCCGTATTCATTTTTGATACAACACGCGAAATATTGTTGTAAGTTCCACTCATTTTTGAGGAAACAAAAATACCGATTACTGCATCTGCATTTGCAAGCACTTGATTCATTAAGCGTTCAATAGTTTGTGGAGTTGCTTGTGCTGATGTTGGATTCATTGTAAAACCATCCAAATACTTATAAAAATAATCTGGAGTCATTGTAAGTTTATCTAAGTAAACTGTTGATTCTACAATTAAGTTTAAAGGAAGCATAACAACTTGATGCTCATCCAAAAACTCTTTTGGAACATCCGCAATTGAATCCGTCACAATAGCTATTTTTGATTTTGGTTTGTGCATTAAATTAGCTTGAATTTGCATATCATCCACTTTATGAGTAGTAACTGTACCTTCATTTACAAGCTTAGCCATTACTTTAGCGGGCTGACCAGTATGAATATGTATTTGTACATAATCTTCTTTGCTTGTAATTACTAAAGAATCACCGTCTTCTTTTAACAGATTTTTAAAATAATCTTCATTTTTGTCTGTTTTAAGCAAATATTGTGAACAATAACGTAGCTCGCCAACATTTGTGTCCGCAATAATTTCGGATATATCATCTAGTTCAGCTGCTTTAAATTCATTGTCATCAAGTTTTCCTGTTTTTATAAAATGTAAAATCCCTTCAATAAAAAACAGAAACCCTTTAGCTCCAGCATCAACAACATTGTTATCTAATAATACCTTTAGTTTAAACTTTGTTTGGTCGACTACTTCTTTAGCACTCGTCACTGACTTTTCAAACAATGCTTCAAATTCTTCTTCTACATTATGTTTTAAGTCGTGTGCCCATTGTTTCATAACTGTTAAAATAGTGCCTTCTTTTGGAGAAGCTACCGCTTGATAAGCATAACCTACGGCATTTTCTACAATGGTAATAAACTCATCTTGCGTAATCGTCTCTTTATCTTTTAATCCAATGGCCAAACCATTTAAGTATTGCGCAAAAATCATTCCAGAGTTTCCATAGGCATTTTCTACCGCAACTTTTGCAATAGCATCCATGGTTTGATCTGCACGCCTTTCTGCTTTTACTTTTGATAGTACTGTTTTCATCGTTAATGCTAAGTTTGTTCCTGTATCACCATCTGCTACTGGGAAAACATTAATTCGATTTAAGTTGTGTTCATTCACAATTAAATTTCGTGCCCCCGATACGATAAACGAATACAGTCTTTTTCCATCAATTACTTCTTGTGTCATTGTTAGTTCTCCCTTTTTAGTACTTTTATTGTAGTAACTTGCTAAAGTAAATGCAACCCATTTACCTAATAAATCAATAAGTATCCACTAGCTTAGCTAGTGGTTTTTCATTTGCGGGCATAGCCC
>CAYZMP010000032.1:0-18840 GCA_964479585.1 uncultured Erysipelothrix sp. | reverse complement strand
TAAAACTACTTAAATAATACATATTGATTAGATTTTCTATTAGTAGTGCATCGACATTATATTCGTTAAAATTTTGTTGCAACTGATGGATTCTTGTTTTCATCGTTCAAACTCCTTTGTCTTATTATATCAAAACATGAAAGACTGTACCTATTCTATTGTACGATTACTTAGTTTTTTAGGTTCTTTTATATCAAAAAGAAGATTGTAACGATGGTATCCATCAAAATTTATGATTAATTTGTTCTCTTTAAACCAATAAGTTATCCAATGATCATGCATGTAAATTGCATCATGATGTTTGATGTCGTTTTGATGAAAGTGTTTTAACGCATCAATTTCAAGATCCATTTTTAAAAATACTTGTTTTGCTAAATTATCATTTGCTTGTTGCAATGTTTTAACATACACGATACTGCTAAAGAGTGATACAAACATGATAAACAAGATTAAACTTTGAAGCAAAATTGTGCCCTTTTTATTCGCTAATGTCGTAGATTTTAGCGTGATAAGTCTTATTCTTTTTCTTTGCTGTAACATAGAGTGCTCCCTGCTCAACATAAAATTGCATCGACTCATATTGAGCTAATACAATTTGAGTTCCTGGTTTAAGGTACATGCGTTGATGGTTAATCATTAAACATCGATAAGAATCATTGTAATCAAAACAATATTGTCCATCTAAAACATACAACTTGTTAGTTGTTGCAATTTGTGTTTGTACTTGTTTAATAGCCACATCAAACTCATACGAAACTAGTGGTGTATATAAATCTAATAATGCTCGCATTGATTGCACCATAAGCAACAAAATCAATGAATAACAAAGCAACGATACAAGCAGTTCAAGCATTAATGATCCTTTTTTATTGCGTAAATACAAAAATAAACCCTTGAAGTAAATAACTCATCATACTTAGTATGAGCAAACTTATTAAGACTTCGAATAAAATAAATCCTTTATTTGATTTCATATCGACCAAACCCTAAAAAAAAGACAACATTAAAATGATATGGATACGACACTTGGCCTGATTTTGCTTGATTAATGTTTCCAAATGCATTGTATGTTAGTTGAACTTGATCCACTTTAAATGGCAATGCTATTGTTGTTTGATTGGCTATCGCTTTTAATTGTGCATGCTCTACTTCCAACACAAATTTATCATGATGAAACATGTGGATGGATGAATGACTAATCGATAGTGTTAATGATAAAAGTGAGAACACACTTAACATACTAATCACTATCATCATCTCAAGCAGCGTATATCCCTTATTGTTTGCTTGCTTGATTGTTAATAATGATGATAGCATCTCCATTTTGACATGTTGCTTGTTCATGAGTTAATAATCCTTCCTGTATGAGTGCTGATAAAGATGTCGGATAGCGATCATGCAACATAAAATACTGCAATATAGCCGCATCCACAACACTAAGTTGTGCTTCACAACCTTTATTTTGTACTAACGTAGTCACAATGTTTACATTGGGTATCGTAAGTAAAAAAAGCAAGGCAATTACTAAAATTACAATCATCATTTCTAACATTGTAAATCCTGCTTTAGACATATTTGTCCCTTTCTTTAAAATGACTGTGCAATCATTTTTGTTGGTATTTGTAAAATTGAAACAATCAAAGCACAATGAATAAGCACAAAACTATAGCTGATTAAATTAACTTTGTATGCAAAAGCGTTAAGTTTACTAGTTAGTATGGATTGATAGGATAATGAGCAATTACTAATGTATGTTTTTAGATCATTTGCAGCAATTCCTAAATCGATGGTTTGATTTAGCAACAACGATAATTGTTGATCTTTAATTGCTTGATGTAAAGGTGTGCCATTTTGACAGCTTTGCTGAATGTCATAGGCAATTGCCTTTAAAAATGGTGTATCGTGAAACCCACGAAACAATTCAATGGTAAGCAATGAAGAAAAGCGATTGTTTAAACATAATCGATACACTAAAAGCAAAAGTATCGTGTAATATTCAAAGACAAACCAATGAGGGTATTTTTTATGCACTGTACGTAAAAATAACGTCCATTGATACGATGATCTCATCATCATAAAAACAAAGACAATCATCAAGAATATCACACAAAGCAAAACAAATGAAACAAACGTATACACTAAATAAACAGGCGTTTTAAAGTTGGGTGATAGGGCTAAAAACATTGGGTAAATCACAACATAAAAGACTAAGAAAACAGCGTAACTAACAATAACCATCGCTATCGGATAAAAACACTTTTTAAACAATGTCATTTTTACATGTTGTTGAAAGGCATGAATGTTTTTGTACAAATTAAGCAACTGGATTTGACTAAACTTGTTTTTGAGTTGATGATAGGTAGCTAATTGCTTATGATACACATGTTGTGTAAACTCATCAAGAGACTGTGTTTTTAATGATAATGTTTGCTGAATGATATTGTAGGGCATCTTATTTTCTAAAAGCAAAATAACTTGTTCTAAGACATGATTATTAGGCGCTAAGGAGTAAGGTTTTAATGTTTTCTTGATCCAAGATATCATAATGTGCACTCCTTGTTTTTTGATGAGGATCGCCTTTTAATTGTTGATAAACAATCGCCTTAGTAATCGAAAGTAGATCATAGGTTGATGCTTTTAAATCCATCATTCGTCCTAATGTTAAATAAGCACTACTTGCATGAATGCTACAACAAACCAAATGCCCAGTATATGCAGCACTGATGGCAACTTTAGCTTCATGTTCGCTTCGAATCTCACCAAGTACGATGACATCGGGATCATGCCTTAATAAATGAGCTAACCCATTCGCATACGTTAATCCTCTTTCTTCATTAATTTGCAATTGCATAAACTGACTATGCAATTGCTCAATAGGATCTTCTAAGGTATATATCCGTTTGCTTTTTAAATTTTTTAAAAAAGTTAGCATCGTTGTTGTTTTTCCAGAACCGGTTGCTCCTGAAAACAAAAGCAAACCAGATGTAATTGAAGATAATTGTTGGAGCTTTTTTATGGCATGTTCATCTTTTGTAAGACGATCATAATGTGAAATACCAACACCATTTAAAATTCGAAGTGCGACACTTTTTGCATGGTATGTTTCGATAATAGAAAATCGAATGAGTACCAGTCGTTTGTTAATAATCATTTCAAATCGACCTGTTTGAGGAATGGAATAAATTGAACTATCACAATTAGCTTTAAACTTACAAAACTCAATAAATTGTGGAGTAAGTTTAATACAAGACACTTCTTTTAGTCCTTGTAAACCTCGAAATGCTACACTAACAATAGGGTCATTGCATTGAATATGAATGTCATTGGCATGATCATGAATTGCAAGGGAAACTAAGGTTTCCAACTGTTCTTCTAAAGTTTTCATACTCTATCATCAACATAAAAAACAAAAAGTCCTAAAAAAAAATCACGATACTGTGATTTATTTTTTCTCTTTGTGAGCTGTTTTTTTATTGCATCTCGGACAATATTTTTGAATTGTCATTTTTTCTGGTTTTTTACGTTTATTACGTGTACCTATGTAATTTTCTTCGTTACATTCGGAGCACTTAAATGTAATTTGATCTCGCACTGTCTCATCCTCCATTCCACGCGTAAGTAGTATATCATACTCATTGTGCAAATTCTACTTAATCATACTTATAATTTAAGATTTCTGCACTTATTTGTAAGCAAATATTACTCAAAGTACGATCATTGCTTGCATTAGGTGCTTGACAAGAAAAGGCAACTTCTGGTTGATTATATGGTCCATAACCTACTAATGTAGTGTGTGGTGGATAAACTACTTCCCCATCATCAATGAGAGTTACTTCTGCAGTACCTGTTTTAGCCGCAAATGGTGTTTGTAAATTACCTAAGTGTGCACGACAATAATGATCACTTACACACAAACGAAATCCTTGTTGAACACGTGATAAGGCATCCATATCGTCTAACTTTGAAATGATATTAACATCATTGACAAAGGCTGTATGGTTGTTTGATGTGCTTGTTGCAGCAGTTACTATTCTTGGTGCTATTCGTTTACCATTACTCGCAATAGTCGTTGCATATTGTGCCATTTGCATGGCTGTGTAGTTATCGTACTGTCCAATCGCATAATCAAGAAGTAATCCTCCTTGAGTTGTTGTTCCTTGAAAGCCAGTTTGTTCATTTGGCAAATCGATTTGTGTGTATGTCCCTAATCCAAATTGACTAAAATAGTTTCTCATTAGTTGGAAAGTAGATACATCGACATTTAGTGGTCCATCATAAACATACCTTGCTCCACCTAAACGCATCGCCACAAAAAACATATACACATTGGATGAACGCGATAAAGCTAGTAAATCATTGACAGGACCTAAATTAACAGAAGAGCTTTTCTCTGGTGTTGCTCTTAGTTTTATCGGTTGATCAATAATAATCTCATTGGGCTGTACAACCCCTTCTTTAAGCCCCATGTACACAACAGCACCTTTGACTGCTGAGCCAATCGGCATTGCTTTTGTGATTGTTGAAAGTGGATCATAAATAAATCCATCGTCAGTTCTAGTTATGGATGTCATAATTAAAACATCCCCGGTTTTAACATCCATCATAACAAAGTTTATCGTGTCTAAGTATTTTCTAAAAGGATTGTCTTTTTCTTCGGATAATATTCGTTTAATCACTTCTTCTGCGTGCAATTGCCAATTAATATCAAACGATGTTACCAAGTTTAGTCCTTTTTCTCCCAACATGATGTTGTCTAATTGTCCTGCGCCTGTTTCATCATACGACAAGTTGTACACTGAACGCGAACCTTTTAATAGTTCTTGATATTGTAATTCTAATCCACTGCGACCCACGATATCGTTGCGTGCATAATCTAGCGCTAAGTAGGAAAGTAAACTCTCAGCAGGTACACCTTGAGTTTGAGTCGTTACAGAACCTAACACTGTTCTAAGAACATGTTCGTATGGATAACTTCGTTCCCATGATACTTGCACATCAAAACCAGGATACACATCCATGTGTTCCATTAAGTAAGCTACTTCTTCTTTGCTAGCTCTTTCTTTTATTGGTTTTGGTCTTCCACCTGATGGTACATCCATGGCTGCCTTTACAATCCAAATGGCTTTTTGATTGTCATTTAGCAAAGTTAGATCTTCTTCTTGCAGTGTTTCTTTTAAAAGTGTTGTTGCTTCGTTTTTATTAAGTTGATTCTCATTAATGCGCTCTTGATCTTCAATAGATAATAGTGAAAATGCTTGTTCATAGTAGTAATGCAAAAAAGCATCTTTTTGCTGGTTTAAGCTCATTGATTCAACATCGATATCAAATGATAAGGCAAATTTTTCAGCTAGTTCCCATTTTGTAGATTCACTCAAATTAAGAGGTGGTAAATATGTAATAAGTAGTTGTTCTTGATTTGAAGTTAGAACTTCTCCATTACGATCGACTATTTCACCACGAGGAGATGATACATAATACAATCGTTGTGTGTAGTTTTCTAAACGAGTTTGGTAGTAATCCTGACGAACTATTTGTACATAATAAAATCGTGTCAATACCCCTGCTAAGCCAAGAACCATAACAAGACCAAAAATTTGCAAACGAAAAACGATACTTTTTTGAATATCTAGTTTCTTCTTTAAGGATTCACTTGTATTTGCCCAGTTTTTCTTACTGTCTTTTTCTTTTTTGAAATCAATGATTTTTTTCATGCTCCTATTATATAGCATTTTTAGTAAGTTTCATAATAAAAACCCCGTAATCTCTCATTTGAGTTACGAGGTGCAATAATGTTCGCTTATAAATTTTTCCAATCCACAAACTTGCCATTTTTTATCATTTCAATTTCTTGTTTGTAAGGAGGCAGTCCATCCACATACGGTGTTTCTAAGATTTTCACTAAATGACTTAAACGTGGATGTTTAATAATGTCATGTAAGATGTCAAATCCAATTTCACCATAACCAATGTTTTCGTGACGATCTTTAGCAGCACCACGAATGTTTTTTGAATCATTAACATGAACGATTGATAAATATTGCAAGCCAATAATACGATCAAATTCATCAAGAATATGATCAAAATCATTTAAATCATAGCCAGCATCATGAATATGGCACGTGTCTAAGCAAACTGAAATGCATTCTTTGTTATTAACACCATCAATAAGATAGGCAATTTCCTCAAAAGTTCTGCCAATTTCACTACCTTTTCCAGCCATGGTTTCTAAAGCAATGGAAACATTACGCTCATGATCAAGAACCATATTTAATCCTTTAATGGCTTGGTTTAAACCTGCTTCAACACCTGCATTAACGTGTGCACCAGGATGCAACACAACCACATTTCCATTCATCGCTTGCACTCGTTTGATTTCTTTTGATAAAAAAGATGTCGCTAGTTCAAAGGTTTCTTCTTTCACTGTGTTTGCAAGGTTAATAATATAAGGAGCATGCACAATTAAATTTTCAATTGCAATATTGTTGTCTTTCATCCTCTGAAGACCTTCTTGTATCATAAGTTCTTCGACATGTTTACGACGTGTATTTTGAGGTGCTCCTGTATAAATCATAAGTGCATTGCTTCCATAACTTAATGCCTCATCCACTGATCCAAGTAAATAATCAGGTGCTTTTAATCCTACATGACTACCTATTTTCATAAGGACTCTCCTTTAGACTTTTTCTTTGCTCGTTCTTTTTGTGCATCTTTAATTTTTGACTCAATCATACTACGACGCTTTTTACGATGATGTTTTTCAATCATTTCATTTTGCTTTTTCTTATAATTAGGTTTAACTTTTTGTTTTTTCCCTTTTACTAAAGAAATGATTCTTTTATCTTCTTCATCCAATCGTTTTGGTTTAAAGTTAAATGGTTTAATTTCTTTAAAAGCTCCATTTTGATACGCTACATGTGTAAAATTGATTCCTTCTTTAATTAAGGTATTTACTGTCATTGTATCCTCTTGTTTATAAATGGTAAAACAAACACCATCTTTGCCAGCACGACCTGTACGTCCAGCACGATGTTTAAAATAACTTAAATCTTTCGGGAACCCACAAGATATAACATGGCTGACATGTTCAATATCCAAGCCTCTCGCTGCAATATCACTAGCTACAATGTACGTTACTTGATGGTCCATGATCTTTTGAAATGCTAGTTTGCGCTGTGAACTTGTTAGCTCTTTGTGTAATTCCACGACTTTGTATCCATTTGTACGCAAATTATACGCTAATTGTGATACTTCTTGTTTTGAATTAGCAAAAATCAAACATTGGCTTGGATTTAACCCTTGTAATATTTGTTGTGCTTTTTCAATGTAGGATAAATGTTTAGCATCCAAAAGTTTAAAATCAATTTTTGGATTAAACACTTTATCTTCAATTACTTGTACTTGCTTTGAGTTGGTTAAGTATTTCTTTAAAAATGGTTGTAATCCTACGGGTATGGTAGCGGAAAAAACGAGTGTTTGAATACTAGCATCCATGTGCGATAACAACATATCCGCATCTTCAATAAATCCTTGATCCACTAGCATATCTGCTTCATCCAATACAACCATTTTTGCTTTTTGTAGCTGCAAAGTGTGTTTTTCTAAATACAAGTCATTTAAACGACCAATTGTCCCAATAACAAGTTGTGCATGGGTGTTTATGGATGATCGTTTCTCGCCACCAACAAAGGTTTTTACTTGAAGATGATCAAAGCCCTCTGCAAGTTGATTGGCAAACCTTGAAATTTGCAATGCTAACTCACGAGTTGGTGCGACAATAACTGCTTGTGTGTATGGCGCTTTTGTTAGTTTGGAAAAAATCCCAAACAAATACGCATGGGTTTTCCCCGTTCCAGTTGGTGAAGTAACAACTAAGTTTTGGTTTTTTAATATTAAAGGTGTTACTTTCTGCTGAACATTACTTAAGGTTTCAAACCCTGCTAAATCCATCAAATGTTTTAGCTGTTTAGTGTATTGCATCCAATCATCCTCTCTTATGGCAATAATGCGGTGTTATATTGGTGTATCATGTGTTGTATTTCTTTACCACGATCACTATTTTTTGGTACTTGCGTAAGCAATTGTTTGTATGAGTTAATTTTGTGCTCACAATAATCAATAAATGTTTGCTCTTTGTTTTCTAGTAATAATGGACCACAAAGCAATTGTAAGTCGTTTAGTTGATACGACTGCTCTTTATACGTTACTTTTAGTAGTTGATAATAAAAATTATCAACTACGATTTTCTCATCAACAATGTGTAAATTATGCTCAACACAATATGCTCGTAAACGATCCACTTGATGATTTGCCTGTATAATAACATACTTTAGTTTTTTAATCGTTTCCATAAATTCAGTGCAAATAGATGCTATAGTCTCATAACCCATGCCAGCAATAACCCAAACATCTACATGATGATACGGATGATTATCCGATACTAATGTAAGCACTACTTCATCGTGTATGTTGAATTGTTCCATGGTTTTTTGTGCTTGTGATAATGGTGCCGCTTTATTATCGACACCATAAGCTTTTGAGATTTTCTTATCCTTAATTAACGCTGCAATTAAATACCCATGATCAGTGCCAATATCTGCAACACTATCATTTTGATCCACTAAATCGTATATTACTTGAAGCCGCTTCGATAATAGCTTATCCCTTATCAACAAAATCTTTCAACCTTTTTGAACGAGTTGGGTGTTTTAACTTACGTAAAGCTTTCGCTTCAATTTGTCGAATTCGCTCACGAGTGACGTTAAATTCTTTGCCTACTTCTTCTAGTGTTCGTGTACGACCATCGTATAAACCAAATCGTAAACGAAGTACTTTTTCTTCACGTTCTGTTAATCCTTGTAAGACAAGGTTTATTTCATCTTTTAAAAGCTGATTATTCGCAAAATCATCAGGAGATAATGCGTCTTTATCTTCAATAAAATCACCTAAATGAGAATCATCTTCTTCCCCTATTGGTGTTTCTAAGGATACAGGCTCCATTGCAATCTTTTGAATTTCCCGTACTTTTTCAGGGGTAATGTTTTCCATTTTCGCCGCAATTTCTTCTGCCGTTGGATCTTTTCCTAAATCTTGAACAAGTTGACGTTGAATTCTTGTTAGTTTGTTAATCGTTTCTACCATGTGTACTGGAATACGAATGGTACGCGCTTGGTCTGCAATCGCTCTTGTTATTGCTTGACGAATCCACCATGTTGCGTATGTTGAGAATTTAAATCCTTTTGTATGGTCAAATTTTTCAACAGCTTTTACTAAACCCATGTTTCCTTCTTGAATAAGGTCTAAAAACAACATTCCACGCCCTACGTATTTTTTTGCAATGCTCACTACTAAACGTAAGTTAGCAGAAATAAGTACTTTCTTAGACTCTTCTCCATCCAATCGTTTTTCTCGAAGAGAAATTATTTTTTCACGCAGTTCATCATTTTCAACATTACCTTCTAAATAATCTTCAATAATGTCAATCTTAGTGTATGCAGGATCATCTTTAAAGTCTGGATACAATGATTCAAACATGTTGCGTGTGTATTCTGAAGCATCAACCCCATCTTGAATACGACGTGCGATTTCAGGCTCATCTGCTGGATTAATTAAATTAACACGACCAATTTCTTTTAAATACATTTTAACAGGATCGTTAATTCTTACATTTGGAGCATTTGAAAACTGAGCATGATACGCTTCTAAGTCGACAACATTAATGTCCTCTTCTTCACTATCATCACTATCGTCACTTAAAAACTCCAACTCATCCGCTGCTTGTTCGTCATTGGTAATATCAACATCTTCATCATCGATTTCATCATCGGATAATAATTTTACTTTATTATCTTTAAACCAAACAAACAAATCTTCCAATGTTTGATCATCCATGTCCAAATGAGCACACGCTTCAAGCAGTTCACTTTCGTATACTTTCTTTTTATCTTTTGCCTTTTCTACAAATTCTGCCTTTATCTCATCTAGGGTTTTAAATCGTTTCATAAACACGCTCCTTCTTTTTTAACTGATCGACTTCTTTTTGCGCTTCAATCATTTTATTAATGTATTCTGCCTTTTTACTTGAACTTGTTGTTAAAGATGCCATTTTCTTTAACTTCTTAATCTTATCATCAATAATTTTCAATTTAACATGAACAATGGCATCGTTAAGCACATCTTTGTTCATGTTTTTTGGAAACAGAGGCCAATCCAACAACCACATTAGAAACTGCTTTAAATCACGTTCTTGTGCTTTACTTAAAATATCGGCAATTTCAATCATGTTCTCACTTGTCTTACTCATGCTAATTAGCATTTTAGCAAGCTCGTTGGCTTGTGGATGACTTAAGTATCCAAGCTGTTCAGTAAAGATGACAATCGCTTGTTTACTTAGTATCATTTGCGCTAAGATTTCTTTTTCATAAATTGGCACTAAAAAATCTTGCGCAGTTGGCGTCTCTTTTATTTTATCACGTTTGAGTGTTGCTTTGCTTGCGATTGCTTGTAGTATCTCTTGTTGGTCCATGTTAGTAATCTTAGCAAGCACTTGCCCAAAATGGGTTTGATCCATTGTGTCTTGTAGTTTACGTATATGATCAATCATACTTTTTATGTACGTCTTTTTTTGATTGTAGTTATCAAGGTTGTATAACTGTTGACCATATTCAAGCATAAACTCCATCCAATGTTTACGTGTTTTTACGACATCTAGGAGTGCTTGTTTACCTTGTTTATTAATGATGTCATCAGGATCTTCTTTTTGATCAAGCATGATCACTTCCACAAGTACATTTTTACTAATTAACAGTTCAATGGCTTGATAAGTTGCACTTTTGCCTGCATCATCACCATCAAATGAGAGAACCACATGATAACTTGCTTTTTTTATCGTGTCAACTTGTTGCTTTGTTAGGGCAGTCCCTAAAGGTGAGACGACATTTTTAATACCCGCACGATAATAGGCAATAACATCCATCACACCTTCGACAACAACAATGAAGCCCTGTTTTTTTGCATGCTCTTGAGCAAGATGAATATTATACACTACTTCTGATTTGGTGTATAAATTAGTGGTGGCGGTATTGATGTATTTGCTTTGATCTTCAAACATTGATCGAGCAGTAAACCCAATAAGTTGACCTTTTTCATTTTTAATTGGAAAGGTAATCCGATCATAAAACACATCGTTTAAACGATTGTTGTTTTCAGTTGCAATGTTTACATCCACCATTGTTTGAGGCTCACACTTTTTTGCCAACAAAAATGTCGACACTGCATTATTAGAAGGATTATAGCCAACATCAAAGGTTTCAATCACTTCTTCACTAATTCCTCGATTTTTTAAATATTCTTTAATCATCAGTCCTTCTGATGATTGTAGCTGATATTTTAAAAACTGGTTTGCCATTTCCAACACGTTGATCTGCTTTGCTTTGATTGGATCAAGTGGTGCTTGTTGATAGGTGAAATCACCAACATCTACACTAACCTCTTTAGCAACCTTAACTACCGCATCCACAAAGGATATTTTCTCAAAGTCACTAACAAAACTAAACACATTACCGCCAGCATGACAAACAAAACATTTGTATATTTGTTTTTCTGATGAAATCGAAAGTGATGGATTATGATCATCATGAAAAGGACATAACCCAACATAGTTCTTCCCTTTTTTAGTTAAAGGTATATATTGACTTACAATGGAAACAATATCGGCTTTTGAGCGTATTTCATTTATTTTTTCATCAGATATTCGGGGCATGTATTATAGTTTTATCCTCTCTGAAATAACACTGACTAACTCAGCAATCGGTACACGTTCTTGTTTCATGCTATCACGATCACGAATAGTCACACACTGATCATCATTACTTTCAAAATCATACGTAACACAAAGTGGTGTACCAATAGCATCTTGACGTCGATAGCGTTTTCCAATGCTAGCTGTTTCATCGTATGTGCTTGAAAAATGTTTAGCACAAACATCAAACACTTCCATAGCTTGCTCATTTAATTGTTTTGATAGTGGCAAGATGGCAACTTTATATGGCGCTAATGCAGGATGCAATTTACATACAATTCGAGTATCTTTTTCAAGTTGTTCTTCCACTAAGGCTTCTGCCATAAACGCAAAAAACAACCGTTCGACACCAACCGATGGTTCAACACAATATGGAATGTATTTTTCATTGGTTGTTGGATCAAAGTATTCCATGGATTCTTTTGAATGTT
Organism: uncultured Erysipelothrix sp.; assembly: GCA_964479585.1. Classification (GTDB taxonomy): domain Bacteria; phylum Bacillota_I; class Bacilli_A; order Erysipelotrichales; family Erysipelotrichaceae; genus UBA6182. The sequence continues at coordinate 6,612 of CAYZMP010000032.1, read as the reverse complement.
CTTGATGTGAACGCAAATCAAAATCAGTACGATCGGCAATACCCCACATTTCATCCCAACCCCAAGGATATTTATACTCAATATCACTTGTTGCGACTGAATAGTGTGATAGCTCCTCTTTATCATGTTCGCGAATACGGAGATTTTCCCTTGATAAACCTAAATCAAGTAACCAATCAAAGCAAAATTTCTGCCAATATTCATACCACTCGATGTCTTTGCTTGGATGAGTGAAAAATTCTAGTTCCATTTGTTCAAACTCACGTGTTCTAAAGATGAAGTTACCAGGTGTGATTTCGTTTCTAAATGATTTTCCAATTTGAGCAACACCAAATGGAATTTTTTTACGCATGGAACGTTGAACTTGGTTAAAGTTGACGAAGATTCCTTGTGCAGTTTCAGGACGTAAATAAATAGTCGAACTACCATCTTCTAAAACTCCTTGAAAGGTTTTAAACATCAAATTAAATTGACGGATATTGGTAAAATCACTTTTGTTGCAGTTAGGACATACGATATTTTCTTTTGCAATGATCTCTTCCATCTCTTTAAAACTCATTGTAGCTGCATTAATGTGCAATGCTTCTTCAATTAGTTTATCTGCACGATGGCGAGTTTTACATGATTTACAATCCATTAAAGGATCTGCAAAAGTTTTTAAATGCCCACTTGCCTCCCATACTTGCGGGTTCATTAATATAGCGGATTGAATACCCACATTATAACGACTTTCGCGCACAAACTTTTGCCACCAAATATCTTTGATGTTTTTCTTTACTTCTACCCCAAGTGGTCCAAAATCCCACGTGTTTGCTAATCCTCCATAAATTTCAGAACCTTGAAACACAAATCCTGATGTTTTTAAATGTGAAATAATTTGTTCGTTACTAAATTTTTTCATAGTCATCCCCTTACTCTATCAATATACTATTATATTATATTTGTTGTATGAATTGCCAATTTTTCCATGGAATTGTGCAAGTTTCATCCAATAAGTCCATGTATAGTTGAACATGTTGTGTTGTAGTTGCATAAGGACATAAATCAACCTGATCTAAGGTTGCTTTGTCTAAGCAGCGAAGTTGTCGATAAAAGTTAACTTGCTGGTGTTCTAAAGTAGCTAAATGAGCGTGTTGCTGGCATAAAAAACCACCTACTTCACTTGATACTGCGACAATCTTTTGCTCATTGCAAATCACACAGCCATCTAAATACATGGCGACACCCATTTTTTTTGCTAACATCATAAGAAAGTGTGTTAATAGTGTGTATGTGTTTTTTTCATTGAGTTTGGATAAATAATTATCCAACGTATCAAAATCCACAAGGTATTTATCGTCCATGGCATTGATTGCTAGAACTTTACATATAAAGGATGCAACGGCAAGTGGTGCTAGTGTTGTTTCTAGTTGTTTATAATGTTTTATTAACGATGCGCTTTTAAAAAGAGAAATCCCCTTTTTTAAATCAATAAGCGCTTGTAAAACATACGTAGGTTGAAGCAGTGATCCATATTTGCTCGTTGGCTTATTAGCACCTTTTGCAATCAGAGTTGTTACTCCGATTCCTTTGATAAAACAAGTAAGCAAAGCATCGTGTTCTTGATAACTGTTTCGATCTAAAATAATTAACGTAACTGTCTCATTCATTATTGATCGTTATGATAACCGTATTCCATTAAACGGCTTGCCTTATTACGCCAGTTCTTTTCAACCTTTACAAACAGTGTTAACATCACTTTCATTTGATACAACCGTCTTAGTTCCATCGATGCTAAACGAATGATTTCATTTTTCTTTGATCCGTTTTTACCAATTAATATTCCCTTTTGTGAATCTTTATCGACAATAATACTTGCCATAATACTTAAGCGATTCTCACTAAACTCCACATCATCTAACACTACCGCAACACTATGAGGAATCTCTTGATTGGTTAAGTGCAAAACTTTTTCACGAATGATCTCACCTATGAGTGTTTTTTCACTTTGTGTTGTTAGTGTATCTTCCATGTAAAATGGCATACCTTCAGGTAAATATTGTTTACTAATGTCTAATAATTTATCAATGTTTTCATTGTGCAAAGCAGAAATTGGAATAACTTCATCAAAAGCATACTCTTTACTCCACAAGAGTAGTTGTTCAATAAGCTTCTCTTTGGATAGTTCATCAATTTTATTAACTACTAAAAACACCTTTTTATTAGCTTTTTCAATAACTGTTAACAAACGCTTGTCATTTAGATTTGGTTTTCTTTTAGCATCAATTAAAAAGTAAATAATATCCACATCCGGAATGGTTGTGCTTGTTGCTTTAACCATTTGTTTACTTAAGCCATCCCCTACTTGATGAAAACCAGGAGTATCCATAAACACAATTTGCATGTCTTCTTTATGATACACACCAACAATGACATGACGTGTGGTTTGTGCTTTTGAAGATACTATTGCAATCTTTTGTTGCAAAATGGTATTTAAAAGCGTTGATTTACCGGCATTGGGAAGACCTATTAAACCAATGTAGCCACTTTTGTAACTCACTTGAGATCCTCACTTGTAAATCGCATCGGCAACAATTCTTTTATGCTTGTTTGCTTAAACTCTTTTTTATTGCTTAAATAAATCGGAGTGTCTTCTAATAACAATTCAGACAACACTTGACGACAAATACCACATGGCCCAGCTAATAAGTCTCCATCACTAACAATCGCAATGGATGCAATATCTTGTTGGCGATAACCGTGAGAATATGCTGCAAAGATTGCACTTCTTTCTCCACAATTAGTCGCACCATAAGAGGCATTTTCTATGTTTGCACCAATAAAGGTATTTCCATCTTTGGTTAAGACACATGACCCTACATGATAATGTGAATATGGTGCGTATGCGTTTTCCATCGCTTCAAACGCTTTTTCTACAATTTTTTCTACTTCCATTTATTTTCTCCTATCCTATATACTGTATGATAATTACGATACCCATCAAAGCCACAAAGATAGAGGAAACAAATACAGCAGCTGCCCCAAAATCTTTTATTTTTTTAATCGTATCATGGTATTCTTCTTCTACATGATCGCATAACAACTCAATTGAACTGTTTAAATATTCTAAACCAATCACAATGCCTATCCCTAAAAAGATAAGTGCCCATTCAATAAAAGTCACCTTAAGCACATAAAACACAACAATGACAAGCAAAGCAATGATGTAATGTATTCTAAGTGATCGATCATGAGCAATACCACCAAATACACCAGCTATGGCATGCTTAAATTTAGCGGTTAGATTTTCGATAGCTTCTTTTAGAAACATGCTGTAATATCTCCTTTTGATGAGCAATCATAATTGCTTCTTCTTGCTCGTTTTGATGATCAAATCCAAGGGTGTGTAATAGTCCATGGGCAAAAAGAAAACACATTTCTCGTTTAATGGTATGATCGTATTCTTTTGCTTGTTTTTCTAGTGCAACGACATTAATAATAACATCCCCTAAATAAGACTCATCTTGATCATCCACAAACGTCAACACATCGGTTGCATAGTCTTTGTTTCGGTAGGTGTGATTGTATTGATGCATTGTCATATCATCCACTAAAATACAACTAACGGTTGTTTGTTTTGGTAGATTAAAGCGTTCTTTACACTGGTTAAAAATGTCATTGCAATCTTTTTTGTAGTTACTAAATTTTCGTTGATTGCTTTGATTTATAAAGTTTACGTTCATACACACTCCTTCTTGTATGATTATACCATATTAACCCTTTAAAAAAATCGTTGATAATATCAAAGAAATCTGATTTAATAAGCATGATTTGTGTTAAAATGGCTATGAACTAAGGAGAAAACTATGCTTGATTCGATATTGTCCTTTTTTTCAAATTCTATCATCCGGTGGGACTATGTTCTCGGTGGATTTGGTTTATTCCTTTTTGGAATCAAATTTATGGGGGATGGTTTAAAAGCTGTAGCTGGTGATAAACTACGTGATTATATAGATCGTTACACCTCAAAAATATACATGGGTATCTTGGTTGGTGCAGCCATTACTATCTTAATTCAATCCTCTTCAGCAACCACAGCTATTACAATTGGTTTTGTTCGTGCTGGTTTAATGCGTTTAGAACAATCAGTTGGTATCATTATGGGGGCCAATGTCGGTACTACTGTCACTTCTTTTTTAATTGGTTTAAAAATAGAAAATTTCGCCTTGTATATTATCTTTATTGGGGCTTCCCTTGTTTTATTTAGTAAACGCAAAAAAACAAAGTACATTGGTAATTCCATTTTAGGTTTTGGGATTATGTTTTTTGGTTTAAAAACAATGGGTGATGAATTAAAGTTATTATCACAAATTGAATTTTTTACGACCATTACTAAATCCATGTCCGATTATCCACTGTTTGCTCTTTCTGGTGGTATTGTCATGACGGCATTAATTCAATCTTCTTCAGCCATGATTGGGATTGTACAAAAGATTTATGAATCTGGTGGTATGGACTTACAAGCGGCTCTACCCTTTGTTTTTGGTTCAAACATAGGAACGACGATTACTGCTATACTTGCAGCATTAGGTGGCTCATTAGCTTCTAAACGAGCTGCTGGTATACATACGATGTTTAATGTGGGTGGCACTATTGCTGGAATGTTGTTGTTGCGGCAATTTATTCAGTTTGATTTATGGATATCGAATTATTTCCATTTAAATGAAATGATGCAAATCTCAGTCGCTCATATTATTTTCAATATCATTGCAACCTTAATTATGTATCCTTTAGTTAATCAAATGGTTAAACTTGTTCGTCACTTTATTAAAGGTGATGAAGTGGAGTTTCGTGAGATTGATATTAACTTAGATCTTGAACTAATTAAATCATTGCCTGCTGCTGCTCTAACAATATCGAAAAACAACATATTAAAAATGGGTGATATCGTTATTGAAGCGTTTGAAGATACAAAAAAATACTTACTCAATGGCAACAACACCGATCATGAAGCAGTTATGCAACTTGAATCCATTATTAACTCTCTAGATACAAAGATTACTGATTATTTGTTGTTAATAGCGAAAGAAAATTTAAGTGAAACGGATTTAGAAGAATACACCACCAATTTACAAGTCGTTAAAAATCTAGAACGTATTGGTGATTTATCCACCAACCTTATCGAATTTTATGAGCTCATCTTTGATGCGAAAGAAGAATTATCACAAGCTGCAATCGATGATGTTATACAAATGCATGATTTAGTGTTGCACATGCTGAATCGAGCGCTACGAATTTACCATGAAAAAGACTTTAGTTTGCATAATTCTATCTTAGAAGATGAAAATTACTTAGACTTATTAGAATACAAAGCCCGTCAAAAACACTTTAACCGTATGGCAAGTGATGAGTGTCGTGCTGAAGTGGGTGGCTCAATCTTTGTTGATATCTTAGGTACAATCGAACGTATTGGAGATCACGCATGCAACATCTCTAAAAATGCGGTGAACATTCATGTAACTCACGATATTAAACCAACAAAAAAAGAAAGTGAATAACTTTCTTTTTTAGTCTTTGTATTTTGCGAGTATTTTTTTAACCAATGGATGTCGTACAACATCTGACTCATGCAAGTAAACAAACCCTATTTCTGGTATCTCAGATAAACGTTGTTGTGCATCAATTAATCCTGAAAGTTGATCTTTTCGCAAGTCAATTTGTGTAATATCCCCTGTAATAACTACTTTTGATTCGTTACCCATGCGAGTAAGAAACATTTTCATTTGTGATGATAATGTATTTTGAGCTTCATCTAAAATTACAAAAGCTTGATCGAGTGTTCGACCACGCATATAAGCTAATGGTGCGATTTCGATAACACCTTTTTCAATGTATTTGTTGGTTGCTTCACTACCTAACATATCATACAAAGCATCATAAAGTGGACGTAAATACGGATCAACTTTCTCTTTTAAATCTCCTGGTAAAAAGCCGAGATTCTCCCCTGCTTCTACAGCAGGACGTGTTAATATAATTTTCTTTACATGGTTGTTTTTTAAACAATAAACCGCATACACAACCGCTAAATATGTTTTTCCTGTACCTGCTGGTCCAATGGCAAACACCATGTCATGTTTTTTCATTGTTTCAATAAACAACTGTTGACCAAAGGTTTTAGGATAAATCATTTTTCCATTAAAGTTACTGGCAACCGGTGTCTTTTTTAAGTCTATCATCACTGGTATTTTTTTATTGGTATCATCCACCATGTATTGTAAACTTGACAAGTTAAACTCTTGATTTGCACGTATCATGGCTAATCCTTGATCTAAAATATCTTTGATTGTTTCAAGTGTTTCTTTGTTTTGCGCTTTAATTAAACATTGTCCATTGCGAGCAAGTATCTCACAGTTAAAATGCGTTTCTAAAAACTGTAGATTAGAGTCATTTACGCCATACAGTTGCAAAGCTTCATCAACATTCAGTTCATTTAAGGTAATTTCACTTTGATACAAAATACACCCTCCTTTACTATCATCATACTATTTTTTTTCATAAAAAAAAGCACAAATTGTGCTTTTCAGACTGTTGACAAATAAAGTCGACAGTCTTTTTTTTGTTTATGAAGAAAAC
>CAYZMP010000031.1:0-19145 GCA_964479585.1 uncultured Erysipelothrix sp. | reverse complement strand
CAAACTTTAAAGGGTTATTTCTTGTGAACCCCTACAAACTTTATAGGCCCCTTTTTTGCAAATAAACTTTATATAATGAAGTTTCCATTTTCAAAAATAACCACTTCTTTATCGTCTTTAATTCCAACAACTTTCATATCAGCACTACCAAACATAAAGTCCTCATGGTTCATTGAAAAATTCATTCCAACTTCTTTTAGTTGTTCTTCATTTTTCTCTAATCCACCTTCAACATTCATTGGATAAGCTCTACCTAGCGCTAAATGGCATGACGCATTTTCATCAAAGAGTGTGTTGTAAAACAAAATATTTGTATTGCTTATTGGAGAATCATGCGAGATTAGTGCTACTTCTCCTAAATAACGACTTCCTTCATCGGTATTTAAAAGTGTGTCTAATGTTGCTTGCTCTTTTAGTGCAATCGCTTCAACAACTTTCCCATCTTTAAATGTTAAAGTGAAATCTTCAATTAATCGTCCTTGGTAATTTAATGGCTTTGTAGCTACAACTTTCCCATTTGTCTTTTTAGCATGAGGCATTGTAAATGTTTCTTCTGTTGGAATGTTAGGATTAAACACAGCATTGTTTTGCGCATGTTCCATTCCTCCTGCCCAACGATGATTTTCTACTAATCCTACTTTTAAATCGGTACCTAAAGCATTTGTAAAGTGCAACGTATCAAACTGATAATCATTTAGTTTTTTATTAATACGAGCTAAGTTTTCATTGTGTTGTTTCCACTCTGCTACTGGATCATTGTCTTCACTGACACGCACGGCTGATAAAATAGCTTCCCATAGTTTCTTGATACCATTTTCAGTTGTCTCATTAGGAAATATTTTCTTTGCCCAATCTTGAGTAGGTACAGACACTAATGACCATTGAGATTTATTCGCCATCATGTGTTCACGATAGAAACCAATCGCTTTTTGCATCTCTTTTTGAACTGCTGAGACTCTTTCACCATCCACATCTGCTAATAATCCAGGTGAAGGTGCATAAATGGATAAAGCACATGCATTTTCATCCACAAAGGATTGATATTGGTTTACAACCCATTCATCAACCTTTTTTAAACGATCTAAATTAGCATGTTGATAACTAAGTTTGCTTGTCTTATCATCATTCCATCGTACATACACATACCCAGCTTGCGCTTGGTATGCCGCATCCACAACATAACGAACAAATTGTGCTGCTTCAACAGGTGCATTGATTACTAATGTTTGATCTTTTTGAACATTAACACCGACTTCTACCGCTAGTTTTGCATATTTTTTTAATAACTTCTCGTTCATTCTAAATTCCTTTCGATTTTGGTAACATTGCTGCTCCAACAATGCCTGGTTCTTCAAGTTGAGCAAATAAAAACTCAGTATCTCTCATGTGTTTATGAACATGATTTTTAAAGTATTTCATAACCTTATCAAAATAAACATCTTTAGATTTGGTTACTCCTCCACCAAAGACAAACGCATCTGGATCAACAACATGAGCAATGCTTGATAACATAATCGCAAAATCATGTGCAATTTCATCAACCAAATCGATCGCTTGTTCATTGTTTTCTCTTGCTAAGTCAAACAACTCTTTTGTACTTTTAATGTCTGATGATACACTTTCTTGTGCACGTCGTAAAATGGCTGGTCCACTTGCTTCGGTTTCAATTGATCCAGCATTCAGATTATTTATTTTTTTGCGATTACGATCAATGATAATGTTACCAATCTCTCCTGCATGACCATGAGCACCGGAAATACATTGACCATGTACAATAAGTGCACCACCAATTCCTGTGGAATGAGTTACATAATACACTATTGGTTTGTCCTTACCAGCACCAACAAGTGCCTCAGCCAATCCTGCAACATTTGCATCATTGTCCATAAACGTCGGTAAGTTTAACCGCTCTGAGATAGCCTGTTGCATGTTGTAGCCGCTGAGTGCTGGAATGTTTGTGGCCATGACCATTTTCCCATTAATTGTATCAACAGGTCCTGGAACACCTAATCCTATCCCTACAACAGAATCATCCAAATCAAGTTGTTGAATTGTACTTACAAGATTATCGACAATGGTTTGTGCATCTTCTTGTGCTTTAGAAGGATTCGTTACAATTTGTAATATTTTTCCATCTTCACTTACTAATGCAGCACGTGCTTGTGTGCCACCTAGATCTACACCTATGTATTTTTTCATGTTGAGCTCCTATTTAACATCCACAACTTTAAGCATATTGGCAGTACCTTCTCCCGTTGGATAACCTGCTGTAATTATAACTTGCTTTCCAATTGGGATACCAAAGTTTTTTGCAATAATACTAGCTAACTCATCATCATTTGTCATTTCATTTTGAACATCTGAATATATTGGAATAACTCCCCAGTTACATTCTAGTTTACGTTGTGTACTTTTGGTAAATGTAACAGCAAATATTGGTACTGGTGGTCTAAATTTTGATACTCGTCGAGCAGTAGAACCACCTTGAGTAAAGGCTACTATACCTTCAACATCATCTAAGTTTAGTGCGGATTCACACACCGATATACCAATAGCATCTTGTACTGTTCGATGACTAGATTGAATTGCATGTTCTAAATTTTTGCGATATGGAATAATTTCTTCTACTGATTTTGCAATTTTATCCATTGTTTTAACTGCTTCAATTGGATATGCCCCTACTGCTGACTCACCAGAAAGCATAATGCAATCCGTACCATCTAAAACAGCATTAGCAACATCGTTTGCTTCCGCACGTGTTGGACGAGGGTTATTCATCATCGACTCTAACATATGGGTTGCAGTTACAACTGGTTTACCAAATTCATTGGCTGTTGCAATGATTTTCTTTTGATAAATAGGTACTAATGCTAAGCTTACCTCAACGCCTAAATCACCACGAGCAACCATTACACCATCGGATATTTCAAGAATTTCACGAAGGTTATCAACACCTTCTTGGTTTTCTATTTTTGAAATTATCTGAATATTTTCATTGCCTTCTTCTTTCATGATTTGACGGATTTCAGCAACATCCTCTGCTCTACGTACAAACGATGCGGCAATAAAGTCCACATCTTGAGCACAGCCAAAGCGAATGTCTTCATCATCTTTTTTTGAAATAAATGGCATTGATAACTTCACATTAGGAACATTAACTCCTTTACGAGTTTTAATTGTCCCAGGGTTTTCAACACGACAAACTAATTTGTCACTGTGTTTTTCAATAATCGTTAAACTAATTTTCCCATCATCAATAAGTACAGCTTGATTAGCTTCTACATCATCAAACACTTCATTTGGAGTAATGGAAAAGCGCTCTTTATTTCCTACAACTGGTCCTTTTACAATATCAATAATTTGACCTGTCTCTACTTCCATGCTTCCATTTTCAATTTCATCACAACGAATTTCTGGACCTTTTGTATCAAGCATAATGGCTAAGTTAAAACCAGTACGATCCGATACCTCACGAATCATTTCTATTCGTTTTGCATGTTGTGTATGATTTTCATGAGAGAAGTTTAATCGACAAATATTCATTCCTGCTGTTGCTAAAGCTTCAATCATCTGCGGATTATCACTCGCTGGTCCTATCGTACAAATAATCTTTGTTTTTCTAATATCTTGCATGTTTCCTCCTATACAATGCGTTCATGTAACGCGATTAAATCATTTCGATCGGCCATTGGAATTTTTAACGCTTCCATAATTGGCATCGAGACAATATGATTATCTACAATCCCCACACAATGCCCTACTTTACCTTCTAAGAGCACTTGTACTGCTTTATCACCCATTCTTGTGGCTAACATACGATCAGAGGCACTAGGTGATCCTCCACGTTGTATATGACCTAAAACAGTTGCACGACCACTAAAACCAGTGTGAATCGTTACTTTCTTAGCTAGATGTTCAACATCCGTAATCTTTTCAGTCACAATTACAATGGCATGACGTTTCTTTTTTGTCTTTTCATAATAATTGATTAACTCGAGTACTGTTTGTTCGTTGTAAGCAACCTGTGGTGTCACAATTAGCTCAGCACCACATGATAACCCAGCAAAGATAGCTAAATCAGCACATCGATTTCCCATTACTTCGATTATTGAACAACGATGATGACTACTTGATGTGTCACGTAGTTTATCAATCGCTTCAATAATTGTGTTTAGAGCAGTATCAAATCCAATCGTGTAATCAGTCGATGAAATATCATTATCAATAGTGCCTGGTAACCCAACGGTATTGATACCATATTTTACTAAAGCATGCGCTCCTTTGTATGTTCCATCACCACCAATGACAACTAATGCATCTATTTCTCTTTTTTTAAGTATTTCTACAGCCTTTTTTTGCGTTTTCTCAAACTTGAATTCCTCAAGTCGAGCTGAACCTAATATAGTTCCACCTTTTGCAGAAATATCACTCACTGAAGATCGGTTCATTTCAAACATATCGTCTTCAATTAATCCTTTGTATCCATTGTTGATTCCCATTACTTGAATGTTGCTATGTAAAGCGCTTCTAACAACCGCTCGAATTGCGGCATTCATACCAGGAGAATCTCCACCAGATGTTAGTACACCAATTTTTTTAATCATATTGACCTTCCTTATACTATCATATCATGCTATTAAATGTTTGATGAAATGTTTCTTCGATTATCTTCGACAAGTTGATATGGCTGTGCACAACCAACGATACGCTCAATCATTCGCATCGCTTTTGTCAAGGATGTTTTTCCTTTTTGATCGATTGCATAATGTTGTTTCAATGTCTCAATCGTCTCATTGCTTGTAAACCAAATACTCTTTTTACTTTCTAAGCGATAATTTAAAATTGGAAATAATAGTTCATCTCGTGACCAAGCGGTTATATTTTCAGCACCGATATCATCTAAAATAACAACATCCGCTTCTTTAACTTTCTCAATCATTTTTTGCATTTCATCTAAATTATCAAAGTAAAGCTTTGCTTTAGAGATAAAGGCAGGTACCGAAACAAAAGCAACGGTATTATTTTTCAGTGCTAGTTCATTGGCTAATGCACTTAGTAGATATGTTTTTCCTGACCCTGGTGTTCCATGTAAAAACAATGTTTTAAATGTTGGTTTTTTACTCCATGAAAAGACATAATCAAACAATTTTAAGTACTCATATGTTTCATGATCCAACTTAAAATCCTTTAATCGCAAGTTAACAAGATTGCTTGGCATATCGTTGATGACAAAGTTTTTTAAATGTGCCTTTTTATTTTCATCTTCTAATAAATAACCACATTTTAAAATTTCATTTACTAAAACGCCATCATCCATCGTTAAAGAAAGAATATGCCCTGTCTTTAGTTGCGCACATGCAAACAATCCTTTACAATTTTCACATAACGATAAATCATCAACATATCTCTCAAAACGTGAAGCATGAGCAACGATAAAGTCAAAATCTACGTTGTGTGTACGCATAAACTTATCAATTAAAGGATGATCTTTCAATTTTTTAACTATTTCATCTTTCTCTTGTAATGCTTGTTTTGGGATTTTGGGTTGTACATTGATTCTTTGCATGTTTTACTCCCCTTTTTTCAACTTATCAAGTAGTTCTTTTCGTTTATCATTGTCTTGTACTGTTGTCTTCTTTATTGTTGTTTCTTTCATATACGCTGGTGTTTGAAGTTCCACATTTGATGATGCACTTTGCTTTGACAAATGTTTTTTCACATCCGCTTCACTTTGAATGTTCGCTCTTAACCACGAATCTGCAATTTGTTGCACAAGATTTTTTGTGAATGATCCATTAAATCGAGTTAAAACATAGTCAATGAGTCGGTTTTGTACTTCTTGTGAAAACATATAATGCTCATATAAAAAGGCAATCGTTTTTTTATCACGAACCCCAAGTGCTTTTCCCTTTTGCTTTGAGGAAAAAAACATGTAACTATCTTGTGTATATTCACTTTTCGTTGAGGTTTTATGGTTGTTTATGTGCGTTAATATTAAATGTTCTAACTTTTGTTTGTTTAATGTTTTATCATTAATTTTTGTGCATTTTCCAACAAAACTTTTCATTGTAATAACATCGATTCCATACAACGATCCAAAATACTCGATAGCTTCAATGTTTTCTTTGGTACGAGCAATATTTGGAAACAACAGTTCTGGAGTACTTTTTAAAAATAGCTTCATGTCAAAGGCAAGTGACAAAGGAAAATGTTCTTTATTTTCTTTTTTGTTGTTTTGATACATTGATTCTTTATCGTGTTCCCAATATTCTAGTAAAGAGCCATCAAAAGAAGCAGTTATATCATTAAAGTGTGTTAATGATTGCACTGTGTTTGCTTCTTTTAGTTGTACAAGATAACTTTTATCCAACACTTTCATTAAATATCGACCAAACACATCATGATGGATAAAATCATGTATCGACAGTGGCGCTTTACAAACAAAGGCATACATATTTTTGTCTTCTTGTTTTTTAGTATATGTAGAGCATAGTTGAAATTGCTCATTCTTATTAAGCGCTTTTTCAAATTGATCAAGTGTACAGTTTAAAAAATCAAGCAACTCACGTATGTAAAAGACACTTTTTTTGTGTTGAGAAAAAGCAATCATCATCAAATAAACAGACACTGAAAAAGAACCCATACTTGGTGTATACACAAGCATAAGGCTATTTAACTGGTCATTGGATAGACTCAGTGATGGTTGAATGAAGCATGTGTCACTACTGTTCATTGTTTATCGTTTCCAATCGTTGTAAATGTTGATCGACTTGTTTTTCTAAATCGCTTATCTCGCTATTATTATATAGGACAAATGGTGTCATTGCACATTTTTTTTGAGGATCTAATTGCCACTTTAGCATTGTATTGATTGTTTTATCATCTAATTTACGATGTTTTTTTAATCGCTCTTTGACAACTTGAACATCGGCATACACAAACCATACTTCATCAAAGTAATGTTGCCAATTAATTTCAAACAGCAATGGTATTTCCGCAAAGAGTATATTATCTGGATTTTTTCGTTCAAACTCATAAAATGCCTCTAATACTTTGGGATGAACCAATGATTCCACAACTTCTCTTTTGCTTGGATCATCAAACAACAAACCTTTAAGTTTACGCTTATCAATTTCGTTGTTGCTAATGACATCACCAACAAGTTTACTAAAGGTTTGCTTGAGATGTTTATCCTGTTTGTATAAATAAGCAACACATTCATCCGAATCAAAAACAGCATAGCCTTTTTTAATAAGTATGTTTTTTAATGTGCTTTTACCACTGCCTATACTTCCGGTAATGGCTATCTTCTTTTTTGACAAGTTGGACATAAATACGTACCTCGATTTGCGACTACTGTTTTTATAATTGTATCATGGCATTCAACACACGATTGATGTTGTCTCATATGAACTTTAAGTGACAATTGAAATCGTCCACTTATACCTAGTGAATCGGTGTATGAACGAATTGAGCTACCACCACATTGTGTTGCTTGATGTAAGATTTCTTGGATACCTAATGCAATAACATGCCATTTCTTTTTGCTTATTTTGTGACATGCTATAGCAGGATGAAGCTTTGCGTAAAAGCAAATTTCATCAGCGTATATGTTGCCAATACCTGCTACCACATCTTGTGCTAATAAAAATGACTTTAATGACCTTTTTTTAGTTTTTGCATGCTCATACAAATACTCACCATTAAAGGCTACATCGGTTGCTTCTAAACCAAGATGAGAAAGTGCTTTATCAAGTTGATCTTTATTGTTAACAAATTCCATCGTGCCAAATTTTCTTGTATCTTGATAATGCAACACTTTATTGTTGCTTAAGATAAAGACAACATGAACATGTTTGTTTTCTTTAAGATTTTCTCGAATAAAAAATCGGCCTTCCATTCGTAGATGGATAATTAAATATCCTTTTGTTAACTCTAATAGTATATATTTCCCCCGACGATGAAATCCAACAATGCGTTGATTTTTTACTTGGCTTTTAAAATCATCGACATCATTTTGGATCATTTTAGGATAATAAACAATAACATCTTTAATCAATAATTGATCTATTTGAGTTTGTAAGGTGGAAACAACCGTTTGAACTTCTGGTAATTCTGGCATACTTACTTCGCTTGATACCAGTTATCACCAACAGCTAACGATAACTTTAATGGTACTTTTAACTCTACAACATTTTCCATTGTTTCTTGTACTAATTTTTCTACCCACTCTAACTCATCCTTTAAAACATTCAACACAATTTCATCATGCACTTGAAGTAAAATTGTGGATTTCGCCTTTTTCTCTTTCAGTTTATTATCCACTTGCAACATGGCCATTTTCATTAAGTCAGCTGCACTACCTTGAATCGGAGCATTCATTGCTGCTCGTTTACCAAATTCACGGACACTATACACATTAGAATACAATTCTTCTATGACACGCCTTCTTTCAAAGATAGTTTTTACATAGCCATGTTCTTGCGCAAAAGCTACAATGTCTTCCATGTATTGAGCAATGTTGGGATACGATTCATTGTATGCTTTCATAAATTGGGCAGCTTCCTTTCTTGAAACATTAATTTGATTAGCTAAGCCATAGTCACTCATTCCATATATAATGCCAAAGTTAACTGCTTTTGCTTGTCGTCGCATAGTTGATGTAACATCATCAATCCCAACATCAAAGATATCCATTGCTGTTTTGGTGTGAATGTCGATATCGTTATTAAAGGCATCGATCATGTCTTTTTCATTGGCCATATGCGCCAATAATCGTAGTTCAATTTGTGAATAATCAGCGGCTAATAACACAGAGTTTTCTTCTGCGACGAATATTTTACGAATGATTGCAGTTTCTTCGTTTTTTATAGATATGTTTTGCATGTTTGGATGATTGGATGATAATCGTCCTGTTTGCGTAGCGCATTGGTTGTAGTCGGTATGAATTTTGTTATCATCTTGCACGTACTTTTTTAACCCTTCTGTGTATGTGCTATAAAACTTTTGATATTTACGATATTGCATGATTTTTTCAATAACAGGATGTTTAGATATTAATGACTCTAACACATCAATGGCTGTCGATCTTTTTTTCACTTGTGGTAAGTTCAGTTTATCGTACAACACTTCAGCTAACTGTTTTGGCGAATTTATATTGAATGTGTGTTTACTAATGTCAAATATTTCTTGTTCATACTGTTTTACTTTTTCTTCTGTTTGCTCACTTATTTCACACAAGGTTTGTAAATCTACTGATATTCCTTGTTTTTCCATACGATACAATGTATCAATTAGTGGAAATTCCACATCGTTATATAGAGCAAATAACTGCTTTTCTTTTAAGGCATCTATTAACTGATCATACTTCTTATTAACCATATATGAGAATGCCACATCACTTTCAATCTTATTATTTTTATCAATCGTTATTTGCCACTTGTCTTTTATTTTATCCAACGAAGTTAAACTTGTGTCATCTAAAAATGCCATAACCCAAACATCGTCAATAACATTTTTTAGTTCACCATCGATTTGTGAGAACAAATGATACAATGTTTTACCATCAAACACAATTTTCTTAGTATCATTTTTTGCCCAAGCTATAAACTCATCGGATACATTGTTGTACTCAATTTTACTAATATACTCATCTTTACATAGTAAAAAGTAATCACACGTTTTGCTAGTGTCTTCAATTTTAGCATTTACAGCCATCACAAAGGTTTTATCATCATACAGTGTTGGTTTAAATGTAGTAAATTCAATATGCTTTTCTTTTTGTTTGTTTTCTTCAAACTTACTAATAAACTCAACCATGGAGTTCATTTCATATGTTCTGAAAAATTTTGCTGTTTCTTGCCAGTTTGGTTGAAATGTTAATTGATGTTCACTTAAATCAAGTGGTACTTCACGATAAATAGTCGCAAGATCATATGATAAGTAAGCCAAATCTTTTTGAGTTTGTAGCTTTCCTTGAAGCTTCCCTTTTATATGCTTAATGTTTTGATAAACACCATCTAATGTTTTGTAATCGTCCAGTAACTTTTTAGCAGTTTTTTCACCTACTCCAGCAACTCCCGGTATATTATCCGAACTATCGCCCATGAGTGATTTTAAGTCCACGATTTGACTAGGATCTAACCCTTGTTCTTCTTTTAGCGTTTTTACATCCACCAATTGAGTTTCAGTTATTCCTTTTTTCATTAACAAGACCGATGTATTATCATCAATTAGTTGAAGCAAATCACGATCGCTTGTCAAAATGATTTTTTTAGCATCAGGATGTTTGGATACCATCGTTCCGATAATATCATCTGCTTCATACCCTTCAATTTCATATCGAATAACATCAAAAGCATCTAAGTATTCACGAACTAAAGCAAATTGATCAATAAGCTCTTGAGGTAATTCTGCTCTTGTTCCTTTGTATTGTTCATATTGTTTATGCCGAAAGGTTTTTGCTTTAGAATCAAAAGCAAACAACACACATTCAGGCTCTAGCATTTCTAGTGCTTTAAACACCATATTTGCAAAACCAAACAACGCATTGGTTGGTTGTCCTGATGAGGTTGTCATCATGCGAGTATATGCAGTTGCATAATATGCCCTAAACACCATGGAATTGGCATCCACAAGTAATAATTTTTTCATAATAATCCTCCGCATCTATTGTATCATATTGCCTATTAAAGCTTGAGTGAAATCCTTTATTAGTGTTTATAAACAAAAAATGATGAGTTCATCATTTTTTGTTTTATTCTTCATCACTAATTTCTTCGATTATAATGTTGGAATCTTCTGCCATGGATTCTAAAAAGGATAAGTTATCGTACATAATGGATAAATAGTCTCTTCCTTCTTCTATTTCATTTGGTGTTAATGACATTAAGTTATGTAAATTCACTTGCGTTAAGTTAAGTTCTTCTTTTAATGTCGTGTATAATTCTCGAAGTTGTGGGGTTAAATTTGGTTCAAATGCAATGTATTCTACTCCATCAGACATGATTCTCTCTTTAATAAGGTCAAGTTGTCGTGCATTTGGTAAAGCACCAAAACGAGATAACATGATTGGATATACTTGCACATTGTATGCTTTTTGCCAATTACCAAAACTTGGTGTTAATGACACAAAAGCAATTCGTTCACCTCTGTTTTTCAAAATCTGAAACTCAGAATCAAGACGGACTAAATCATTTTCAAGTTGCAAGAAGTTTTCGTTGAAAAAACGTTGATCTTCTGGGTAGTAATCTATAAACCAATCTCGAATACGACGTGCCATAGAATTCATCGCAATTGGGTCCATCCAAAGAACAGGATCCATATCATACGTATCGATCATTTTAAAATCAATACCATCATAATAATCTGACTCAAAAATAACCACACTTCCACCAGCACTGACTTGTGTAAATCGTTTAAATTCATACACTGCACTTGTAGTTACTAAATCTATAATCTGTGCTGAACTTGCACGTGCTTCACTTCGAATAAGCTCCCAATACGGTTCTAATTGACCCATAGTAATAATTAATTGTGCATCATCAATAAGTTCACTATAGTCTTGCACAACGGAAGCTTGTTGAATGATGTCACCGTTGGTTAACATGCAAAGATCCGCACGATCACCACCAATTCGTTGCACTAAATATTGCACCGGATAATTGGTAACGCATATGGTGGGACGTCTAGTTGTACACGCTGTTAATGAAGATAAAACAACGATTAATATAATAAATAACAACGATTTTTTCACAGAGAAAACTCCCTTCTTCTGCTAATTATAGCACAATGAAACGTATTGGATAATCAATCTTTTAAAAATCCCCACAGCGTTGTTTCATAACGTTTTTTTGTGGTTTCAATTCGTTTAATTTGCTTGTTTAATTTGTTTGCTAACCAATAAGCAACAAGAATAAATGGTATGTTACCAATTAAAGTCACAAACAAGCGTGACATATACCAACTTGTAACACTCATGTTTATTTCCTGGATAAATTCAAGTAAAACAAACAACATCATTTCCTTTAAAAAGATAATAATGATTCCCATAAGCACAATTTCAAGCAACGTATCTGAAAAATGGCGTTGATACTCTCGTAAAATGATTAGCACTAACACATAAATAATGGCTTGAGAAAACAAAGGAGTGTGATTCATTAAATCAACAATCAATCCTACCATAAAACCAAACCATAATACTTGTTCATCTGGATTGTTCATCATCATAAACAACAACATTAATAAACTTGTCATAGGTATAAAAACAATATTTGACCACGCAAAAGAACTTACAATAAACGTAGAAACAAACACATCTATTAATAAACTAAGAAAAACAAACAATATAATCATGGTTGATCATCCTCAACTTCATCTTCATCGAAACTAATCGCTCTAAAGACGACCATTGCATAGTCAAACCGATAAAAATCAGCTGCAGGATCAACATAAACTAACACAGCCAAACTATTGGGTTGTTCAACTACCTCACTCACTTCACCAACAAGTAAACCAGCAGGAAATACACCGCCTAAACCTGATGTAATCACTGTATTTCCAACATTAATGGTTGTGTTAGTATCAAGTAATGTTAACTCAAAAGCATGCTTATCGGCGTTGTAACGCTGTAAGATAGCCTCTGCTGTTACTGATGGTGAAACTTGAATCTTAACAGCCACTCTATTGGTTTGATTTTGTGTAGTCAGTAAACGAACAATCGATTGATTTGCTGTAGTGGATTCAATTTTCCCTATTAATCCCTTTGGTGTAATAACTGCAGCATCTTCAAAAACACCGTCATCGCTTCCAATATCTAATACTATGCGATTTAAAAACACATCACTTGGTCTATATATCACAGTTGAAGCCACCATTTCATACTCATTGGAGCTTATTCTAAGTTCATTTAACTGTTTTAACTCTGCGATTTGACGATACGATTCTTCAAGTTCTGCTTTAAACATGTTTAATGTATCAATGTCACGTTGTATAATTCTCTCTTGGTCTCTTTCTAGTAAAAACAAGCGGAAATCATCAATAAACGTCGTTGTTGTCTTTATTGGATACTCTATCAGTGTATACCGCAACGAGGCAAAAAACCCAAATCCTGCCTTTGATATATCAGAGGCAATTTGGGTTGCATTGAATGTAAAGAATAAGATGGAAACAACCATCACCACTATACCTGCTTTAAGAAGTGGATTTTTAAATGTTTTTTTGTTCATAATACGGTTTCATTATAAAGAAAAAAACGATGTGATTCAATCAATTAGTAACTTTTGTCGTAAACTTACATATCCGTTGTTTGTAATAATAATATGATCGAGTAATGGAATCCCCATCATTTTCCCAGCATCAACTAGTATATTAGTGACATCAATATCTTGTGAAGACGCCTTTAAACTTCCGCTTGGATGATTGTGTACAGCAATGATTTTTGAAGCGCTTAATGCAACAGCTTCTTTGAATATTTCTCGTGGGTGAACAATGGATCTATCCAAAGTACCAATAAAGAGCGTTTTATACGAAATAATCTTATTTTGTACATTTAGATAAACAACTAAAAAGTGTTCTTGGTTTTTATCCATCAGTTCACTAGTTAACCATTCAATAAGATTGGATGGATGTTCAACAATATTAACATCACATACTTGTTGGCGGAGGACTCGTTTTACTATTTCAAAAACTGCGAGTAATTCGAGTGCCTTCGCTTCTTTGATTCCATTGATTTGCATGCACTGATACAAACTAAGCTTGGATAAGTTTTCAATTCCTTGGGCAACTTTGAGTAAAGAAGAGGCGATGGTATACACATCAGCCCCTTTTGACCCCGACCGCAATATAAGCGCAAGCACTTCAACATCACTTAATGATGAAAACCCATGTGTCTTCGCTTTTTCTCGAGGCCTTAAATGCACTGGAGTATCTTTAAATGACATCACCTCTTTATTTACCCCACTGTGCTGTAAAACCAGGTAGTACAACTCGTCCACTTGAAGAAAACAAAATCTTAATAATTGCAGCAATCCCAGCTGCTATAGCTAAATATCCTAATGCTGCGGTTGTAGAAATCATCGTTTACCTCCTAAGCTATCATTGAAAGCAAAACCTTTTTTTCCTAATTGTCTTTACAGTTTTCTTACTTTTGCTTACACTAAAGGAAAATAACGAGGTTACAATGATGGAAAAAGTACCAAAAAAGGAAAAACTGTCTTTTGCCTTAGCAGGTCTTGGACAAAATATGATTTATAATTTCTCAAGTGCATACATTATAATTTTTTACACTGACTTTTTAAAGCTACTCCCTACAGCTGTAGGAACACTAATGTTAGTCGCACGTTTGTGGGATGCTATTAATGATCCAATCATGGGCAGCATTGTGGATAAAACAAGCACTCGTTTTGGAAAACTTCGACCTTATTTGCTTGCTGTACCAATACCCATGATTGTGTTTACAATCTTGACCTTTGTTGCTGTTGATTTATCGTATGGTATGCGCTTGTTTTACGCATACACTACTTACATCATATGGGGAATGATCTACACAGTGAGTGATGTACCTTATTGGGGATTATCGGCTGTCATGTCCAATGATCCGAAAGAACGCTTAAACATCATTTCTTTAGCACGCATCTTTTCAAACATTGGTTTAGCGATTGCCATTGTAGTACCTCCAATTATTATTGCAGCATACGATGGAGCTAAACTTGGTTACACCGTTGGAGCGATTATCATGAGTGTCATTGGTGGAACATTGTTTTTCTTAGCTTTTTTTAATACAAAAGAACGTGTAATATCCACCTCAACCAATCAATCGATGATAAAAAACTTAGCGCTTATCAAGCAAAATAAGCCACTACTCACCTTGCAAATTTCACGAGTACTAGGATCGATGAGGATGGGATTAGCTGCAGCAGGTACTTACTTTGCAAAGTATAACTTAAATGATGAACTTTACTTTTCACTACTAGGTGGAATATTAATTGTGTCTATGATTGGTGCCATAACCATTACCCCATTATTATCGAAACGATTTAGTAAAAAACAACTGTATCAATACAGTTTGTTGTTAGGTGTGATTGCTCATATAAGTATGTTTGTGGCAGGATACGATAATTTAGTTGTGCTATTTGGGCTGCTCTTTTTCGCAGGTGTTTCCATGGGTATTAATGATGTAATTATGTATTCAATGGTTACTGATTCTATTGATTATTTGCAAAAGCAAACTTCTTTTAGATTAGAAGGAGTTAGTTTTTCATTTCATACATTCACAACAAAACTACAAACAGCCATTGCTGCTTTTGTCATTGGTGTTGTTTTGCAACAATTTGGGTTTATTGAAAATGTAAGCCAGAGTGATTCTTCACTCTTTGGCATATTTATCCTTTTATCACTACTTCCAGCAATATCCTCGCTACTTAGCATGATTCCAATGTTTGCTTACTCATTGGATGAATCTCAACTTCAATAAATAAAAACCTCGATACATTGTGTGCATCGAGGTTTTTGATAATTATTTGATTTATTTTTTAGGTAAGATTAAGTTTAGTATCACACCAACAATAGCCGCCAAGGCTGTTCCTGATAATACAGCTAAACTACTAATTCTAAATATTGCTCCACCTAAACCTAATACAAGCATTGCTGAGGCAATAATTAAGTTACGTTGTTTAGAAAAATCAACCTTTGCATCAATAAGCACACGCAATCCATTGGATGCTATAACTCCATACAACAATATACTCATACCACCTAATACTGGATCTGGAATTGTTGAAATCGCTGCAGATATTTTACCAAAGAAACTTAATAAAATTGCGATTGTCGCTGCTCCACCGATAACATAAACTGAAGCAACTTTTGTCATTCCAACAACACCAGTGTTTTCACCATAGGTTGTGTTTGCCGGTCCTCCAACTAAAGCACTAAATGCAGTTGCAATACCATCACCAACAAGTGTTCTTTTTAATCCAGGTTCTTTTAGAAAGTCTTTGTTACAAATTTTGCCTAATACCGTATGATCACCGATATGTTCAGAAATAGTGACAATGGCTATTGGAACGATCGCCCACATTTCAGGACCAAAATATAAATCGTAGGTTGCAAAATTCCCTAATGCAAATGGTAACACCAATTCTGGCATTGATAACCAATTTGCTTCTGCAATTGGACTAAAATCAACAATTTGAAACAGTACCGCAACAATGTATCCACCTGCAATCCCTGTTATAAACGGAATGATTTTAAAGAAACCTTTTGCGAATGTAGAAACAAAGGCTGTAATTAAAAAGGTAATAATAGCCACTGAAATGATTCTAGGATCATCACTTGTTGTTAACCCTGCTTGTCCAACAGCTACCGATGCTAATCCAAGACCGATAATGGCAATCATTGGCCCAATTACAATTGGTGGCAATAAAGTATCGATCCATTTTGTGCCTAAAAATCGAATGATAATCGCAACAACCACATACACAAGCCCAACTAAAATTAATCCTGTTTGTGAAGCACCAATATCCCCACCTAATGCTTCTCTTGCAAAGATCATTGCTGTTATATAAGCAAACGATGATCCTAAATAAACTGGAACTTTAGCTTTTGTAGCAATGATATAAATTAAGGTACCAACTCCAGATGCAAACAGTGCAATCGAAACTGGAAACCCAACAATGATAGGTACTAATACCGTTGCACCAAACATTGCAAAAACATGTTGAACACTAAGTGCTGCCCATTGTAACGGTTTGGGTTTTTCATGCACATCCAACAACAACTCATTCTTTTCCATGAACTTTCCTCCTATAGTTGGTATAGGCCACAAAAAAAGGACTCACATAAAAGTCCTTTTAAAATGTTCAGGGTTACTTTTTGATTCGCCTTGTTGATCTCACAGGATCACATTTAAAGGACCTACACTATGCGCATTATAGCATATGACTTATTTAAATCCAATATGTTTTTTGAAAGTTTCTCATTTTTTCATCTATTAACACTGTTTTGTTTTCACCATGTATCATGTGACTTTTTGGTTCAACTAGGTTATAATCATCAATGGTGATAAAATGAAAGAAACATTCTTTTTTGATTTGGATGGAACATTAATAGATCCTGCACAAAATGCTGTTCCAATATCCACTATAAATGCGCTTAAACGATTAAAACAACAAGGACATTTTTGTGCAGTAGCAACTGGACGATCACTTCCTTCTTTAAAGGAATCCAACATTCATACCATTATTGATTGGGACGGATTTGTTTGTTCAAATGGACAACAAGTTTTTTTAGATGAGAAAACAGTGTTGTATCAACATTATCTAGATCCTGCTTTAATTAAAAAAGTAGTTGATTATGCAAATAAGCATCATTTAAACATTCAATTTCAAGCAGAACATTCTTTTTTATTAAGGGAAGTGGATGAGTTTACAAAAACAGCACATGGTTTTTTTCATGAACCAATTCCTACCACAATTAAAAATTACGAGAATGAAAACATCGAAATGCTTATGGTGTATACCGATAATGATGAACATTTTAAACAATTAAATAAAATTGAAGGATTAATTGTTTATCCCGGACAATCTACATATTGTGATATTGTTAGCTCAACCTCTTCTAAACATGTTGGTATTGTAGAACTACTAAAAGCAAAGTTTAAAGACCCACATGATTATATTGCTTTTGGTGATTCTACCAATGATCAAGAAATGCTCGATCATGCAAAACATTCCATCGCAATGGGCAATGCAAACAGTGAACTTAAAAAAACTGCGGATATAATTACCCGCAGTGTGCAACACGATGGAATATACAGTGCTTGCATGATTTATAATTGGATTTAATCCACATATACTTTGATTATATCTCCATCCGCAGATTGTACATCCACTATTTCTCCGGTTGCTCCTTCTTCAATGGCTTTCATAATTAAGTCGATGTCTACTCCCTTTGAAACAAGCGACTCGCCATCAATATTAATTGATTTTGTTAAGTCAGCTCCTGCTTTAATGATGGATAGTGGTACATTCACACGTACTTTATCGCCATCCGCACTATCTACTTTAACGCGCAACATCTTTGGTTGGGCGTTTTTTGTTGGCATCATTGGTGTCTCATCTTCATTTAATGCTTCTAATAGTTTAATTGCTTCTTCGATATCAATGATGTTATCTTTCACCATTTGTAAAATTCTTTCTTTGTTTTTCATGTTTATTTATCCTTTCAATAGTTGTAAAGCTTCATCCACTGAGATTTCTTTACTTTGTAGCTTTTGTAGTATTTCATCTTTTTCATTGTCATCTTCAATTGACCGTTGATCATATCCCATTTTCTTAACGATGATGTCTAAGTTTTTCTTTACAGTAGGATACGATATGTTTAATACTTTTTCCATTTCTTTGATACTTCCATACACTTGTATAAATGTTTCTACAAAATACAGTTCATCCTTTGTTAAATTGCTAAAACGTGATAGTTCGAATTCTCCACTAATCTCAGTGTTACATACTTGACAAGTAAGCTTCGTCGCAATTAATTTGTTTGAACATACTGGGCATGTTCCAATTACTTCTTTTCTCATGTTACTCCTTCTTTCTATTTCACTTCAATTAATATGTGGCTATCACTTGATTGCACTTCTACTAAGGTAAATGGTTCATATGACTTTAATTCTTTTGATATTAAGTGAAGAAAATCGATGATTTGTTCTTTGTTGTTGATAAGAAACTGTTGCATCTCTTCATCACTATCCTTAAAGAATTTTGTAGACCATAATCCAAAGCGGATAAAATTTGTGGCTGTTTTAATGCCAATTTTAGGTAATCGTATATTTTTTTCGGGAGTTAGAATCGTAACTTTAATTTTTTTAGCCATTGTTAATGTAAAATCCTGTCTTGAATTTGCTTATAAATCAAATCACTATCGTATCGATAATCACATATGCTTTGACAAACTTTTTTGTATTGCTTAAATTGTGCATTATCTTTAATCAATGATGAAACATTCTCTTTTTGATGTTTGAGCTGTTCATTTACTCGATGCAAGATACTTTGTGAATGCTTAATGTGCATTGCTTGATTTTTCATGTTTATCCTCCTTTGTATTGATTACCCACCTATAATATAAAACTTTTTATTGAATATGTCAAT
>CAYZMP010000030.1:0-19410 GCA_964479585.1 uncultured Erysipelothrix sp. | reverse complement strand
TCTTTAGTTAACTTTAATATTAAGTATGTCAATGCAAGTAGTATCGCAACAATTCTATTTTGTGTTGTGGATGCCTGAATAATTAAATGCACAAACAAGGCTGCATAACTTAGATAAGCCCACTTCTGTAAATTTTTCCATGACTTAGGTTTCATCTTCTTTCGAATAACCATATAACTCGTCACAAACAAAGGAATCATTACTACAAAAGCTAACAAGCCAAACCATGGTATGGTACGTGTTTGTGAGAGAACCTCATTTGCATAATGTAGAGGATGAACAAGCAGTACTATAAATCCTACAACTGAATATGGAGCACGTATGGCTTTTAATACTTTTGTAAGTTTCCAATGTGCTGGTAGAGCTCCAGCAATCATTACCACATAGAAGAATGAAAATCCAACATAACCCTTGAAAAACGGCAATAGAAATGTTGGTGCTTTTTCTAGCAATGATATTGCTACTAAACCCCAAACGAGTGTGTATAAAATAAGCTTGTATTTTAGAATGGGTTTGTAGAAAAAATACGCAAGCAACACTAGAATCGAGATAATAATTGGGCTAAACATGTTATACCTCCTTTTTTGATGGTTTTTTTACAATTAATGAATCAAAAATATAGAGCAGTGGTGGTAAGACTAAAAAGGTTGCGATTAATGCTAAAGTGATATTTACCATTGTCATTAATCCAAAATCTTGTAAAATGACAAAACTTGAGAAAATCAATACAGAGAATCCACCAATCGTAGTTAAACCTGATGCTAAGATTGCTTTACCAATCTTCGCTACAGCTTGTTGGATTGCTTCAAGTTTATCCATGCCTTTTGCTCGATCTTCTAGGTATCTTTCCATCATCATAATTGTCATTTCAGTTCCCATCCCTAAAACTAAAGCACCTAGTGTTGCAGTAATTGGTGTCCAATCAATGTTAAGTAAATACATAATTGCACTAGAAATTCCAATGATCATGGATACTGGAATAATTGGTAAAATTGCTTTAATTAAATTACGATAGAGAAGAAGTAGTGCTAGAAATACCAACCCTAATCCAAGTAATGTCATGTTGATACGACCATCGGTTAATCCAGAAACCATTTCAACATCCAACATGCTTTTCCCGGTTAAAGAAACACTCATTGGTGAATCATCAAATTCACTTTTTAAATCACTAATTAGTTCTTCTAATGAATCTGTTGAAAGTGGTTTGATTTGAATCATCATAATTGCTTCACTATCATCTTCACTCACAAACATTTTACGTTGATCTTCATTAATCGTATCAATAAACTCAAGTTGTTGAGTGATTGTTAATTCATTTTCAGGATTACTATTTGAAACAACATTATAAATTGTTTTGACACCTGTTACTTTCGAAGAATATTTATCAAGAATTAAATCAGTTTGATTGTTTGTATACTCATAGTTTTCTTCACTTAGTACATTTTCATCTTCAAAGTAAACCACGATTTGATCTGTACTTTCTATAACTCCACGAATTGTTTGAATATCATCAAGAGCTTCTAAATCTTGTGGCATAAATGTCTCAATGTTAGTTTCTACTTTAATTAATGAATCTACAGACAGTCCATATCCTGCTAGTAAAACAAAAACAATCAATATTAGATATCTTGCTTTAATTGTTAGTGTTGCTGCTTTTGAAAGTAATGTATTAAACCATGAATTAGAGGTTTCTTTACTGCGTTGTTTTTTATCATCACCATTTGTTTGTACAAACTGAGCAGCACGTAAGGTTGGTAATAAGATAAATAAACTACCTAGAAAACTAATAAACACACCAATGGTTAACATTTTACCGAAATCTTGAATCATCGGAACTGGTGATGCAAAGAGCGAAATAAATCCTAACATCGTTGCGATGACTGCGACAAACACTGCTTTTCCAATATGTTTTGCAGTTTTCTCAATATCTTTTTCTTCTTCAAAACGATTATGAAACTGAATGGAGTAATCGATTCCTAGTCCTATAAGAATAGGAAAGACAGCCATTGAAACCATAGTGATTGGCACACTCACCCAACCCATAAATCCAAGGGTTGCGATAACGGATACAAAGATAACACCTAAGCTTAACATTCTCCATTTCACTTTAAAGATTAATCCCAGTACTACAAACATAATCGCTACTGCAAGAGCAACCATCATCATCATGCTTGATTGCATTTCTGATTTCAAGGATAAATCCAACACTGATTTACCAGAAACAATGACAGCTGCATCCTTAATTTCAACACCATGAAACAATGTTTCAATCGTTGTACTTAATTCATCTTTCCGTGCATCATCTAGATTTCCATCTAGCTTAATAACCATCATAACTTGTTGTTCATTGATCACAACATCATCAAACATTGGTTGAAGTGTATTATTATTGCGGTATAAAATTTGATTTAACTCCGTTTGGGTAGAAACAATAGATGCTTCTACCATTGGGCTCTTCTCTACAATTGTTTCTAAACCATCGGATAACGAATTCAATGATTCACCCATCATCACAAACCCTTGAGCCATTTCTTTTAATTGCGCTGGATCTACTGCTTTTGATAGATTGCTTTGAATAGAAGCCAATTCTTTTTCTAAGTTTGAAGAAATCCCATCAAGCGCATTTGAAGTCTGATCAGTTGCTTCTTGCATTGGTTTTGTATTATTTGACATCGACGATAATCCTAGTGATGTTTGTTTAAGTTGTTCACCAATTGCAATCAGTGGCATTCTTTGTTCTTGAGGTAAATCTTTAGCAATATTGTTTAATTGAACTGATAGTGTTTCTAAACCAGTTGAGGTTTTTATTAGATTTGTTTCAATGGAAGACAAACCTAGTGTTAATTGATTTTGTCCTGCACTTAGTTGATTAAACTTTGTTGTTAGTTCACTAAGATTATTTAGTTTTGTAAGCATCTCTTTTGGATCTAGCATATCCATTGATAAGAGCATGTTACCAATCTCATCTAGTGAGTCTCCCATTGTTGCTAATCCATCACTCATGCTCGCAACATTTTCAACAAGCATTTCTTTTTGCATTGCTGTAGCTTGATGAACAATGCTCGCTGGACTCATGATTGAGAAAATATCATCTTCATAATTAAGCTGTTTTTCAATATCATAAAGAATTTGCATATTTTCTACAGTAAGTAAGCTCTTGTCTGATTCTGATTCAATCAATACTAAAATTGAATCTCCACCAAAGGTAGCTTCCATTTTCTTTGTAGCAATGTATACCTCATTATCAGCTTGAACAAGTGTTTCATTTCCAGTAGCCATTTCAATGTTACTTGCTCCAGCAATAAGTGCAACTACAACTAATACACTCAAAAATAGTAGTTTAAAAGGGTTCTTGTGTATTGAAGAACCAATCTTTGAAAATAACGACTCCATCTTAATCCTCTTTCTTTTTTACTGCTTTAAATAATCAACAATTTCTTGAATAAATGTATCCTTTTCCTTTTTAGACCTGGCAGGAAAATACAAAAACGACAACAACATACCAATGAGTAAACGCATGCGTGAATCATCAATGGATACCTCTAACTCAAGCATTTGATTTTTCATTGTTTCACTCATTTTCTGAATGTAATTTTGTTTCAAGTCCAAGCGCTCATGTTCAATCAACAATAATTTGATAACTCCTTGATTTTCTTTAATGAAATCAACGCGTCTGCTAATTAGATCAAACAATCGTTCTGATTTACTAAAATTTGAATTTAAAGAAGCAATCTGTTGAAGTGGTGCTTCTAATATGGGTTGAATCACGGATTCAAACACTTCTTGCTTGGATGAAAAATAACGAAATAACGTCACTTCCGCAATATCCGCTTGTTTTGCAATACTTGCTGTCGTGGTGGAAGCATACCCTTTTTGAATAAAGACTTCCTTCGCTGCATTAGTTATTTGTTGTTTACGGTCTTCTTTGGATAATCGTGTTCTTTTCTCTACCAAGATAACCTCCTATGTAAGTAAGTACTTACTCATATTAACACATTAGATTACCTTGTCAAGGACAAATAAATAGAACACAAAACATGTCATATGAAATTATTGTTTCATTACGTTTTGTGTCTTACTTATTATATTGTTTTAATGATGTTGATATTTTGTGATAAAATTTGCTTCTTGTCAAATTTTTGTTGAAGATTTCGTCGTATTTTCTTGAGATGATATATTCACTAAGTTTTGTACGATCAATTTTGTCTACAACACCAAATGATTCAACCATCAAATAATATCAAGATTAGCTGTTAGAGCACGCATAACTCCAATACGTTGCTTTTAATTACGACTAAGTTTTCTAGGAATCCTATGAGTTATTCTTTGAGCCAACCAACCCAATCAACTCATACGTTCAAGCTTTAATTCAAAAGTCTTGATATCAAAAAGAAAAAGGACATAGTTAATGTTATCTTTGATTGATAAATGAGGAACCAATCCTACCAGCAGGATAACATTCTCTACACTTCTTCTTAGTTGTATGATGTTCCAATCCTTCAAATTAGTGTTTAACTTCAATACTTCCACAATCAAGCTTAACGAGTTAATTTACCATTATTAGTAACGTCGTTTTTCAAAAACCAGAAGGACCCAAAATAGTTTGCATTTATTAAATGCTCAAATGAGTGTTATAATTAATAAAAATGAGGTGAGTCTATGTTAAAAACAATACAAACTATCGAAAAAGAGTATACATTTGACACTTTTAATGCAGATGTGGCATTTGAAATTGGTAACCGACTGTTTGAGCGTGCAAAAAAAGAAAAACTACCAATTGTTATTGATATTGCCACGCCATCACTAACCTACTATCATGTCGCATTAGAAGGGGCAACTGCCAACAACGAACGATTTATTGCAAGAAAAAAAGAAACAGTCATGCGTTTCTTTCATAGTACATGGTGGGTATCTTATAAAGTAAACCATCAATCATCCTCCATGCATGAGAAGTACGGAACTAACGATCGTGACTTCTCCATCTTATATGGAGGATGGCCAATACTCGTTTCTCATCTTGGAGTAATCGGAAGTATTTGTGTTAGTGGCTTAACCCAAGAAGAAGACAATCAATTAATTATGGATGCACTCAATGAATATTTTAGTTTGAATCATTCGATGAATCAAAAAGATTAAACAAGTATGTTGCAATGCCATCATGATCATTGGATAGAGTGATGGCATCCGCAACATTTTTTATTTCTTGTTGTGCATTTTCCATCGCAACCCCACATCCAACTTCTTGAAGCATTTCAATATCATTTTGAGCATCACCAAAAGCAAGTACTTCTTTCATGGTAAAAGGATGATTTTTTAAGATTGCTTCAATCCCTTTTGCTTTATTGACACGTTTATCGACAAACTCAAATAAATCAGGTTGTGTAAAGAAACAGTTGAACTTAGGATGTTTAAACTTCTGTTGAAAAGCAAGTAGTTCATCATATACATGATCATAAACAGTAAAGACAACTTTGTTTGTTTGATTAATGGGTAAATATTTTGCACTAACAACTTTAGGAATTAGTTGATTACGACTTGCAACAACACTAGAAATTGGATTAAGTTTATTGGTGTACATGATGTTACCTTGATACAAACAATAGTCTAATTGAAATGGTCTCATCAAATTTACAATATCCACAACATCTTGTTTTGTTAGCGGATGTGATATGGTCGATGTTTTACTTTCAATGTTGTATGTTTCGACACCATTGCTGCAAATCAAATAATCCACCAACGATGTAAGATCAAATGATTCAATCATCGCCATCGCAGAAACTACAGGTCTACCTGTTGCAATTGCAAAAAGCATTCCTTTTTCTTTTATCATTTTGATGGCTTGTTTTGTCATTTCACTGACTTGTTTTTCACTTGTAATTAATGTACCATCCACATCAACCACAACCATGTTGTATTTATTCATTCTTGCTCCTTTAAAAATCGTTGAAACTCAATAGTATATCCATTTGGATCTTTGCAAAAAAAGTGTTCAATATGATAGTAATCATTCACTGATACTTCACTAACCTCACTAAAAAGAGCCATGTGTTTATGCCAAGCTTGTACATCATCCACTAAAAAAGTAATGATCGGACTTCTATTAGCAGTAGTCACTTCTAAATGGGTACAAAAGCCAACATAAAATCGATCTTCTTGTGTGTATATATGACACTTAGTTTGATCTTTGCTTAATGTAAGATGACACACTTCCATGTAAAACTGCTGTGTCTTTTTTAAATCATTTGTTCCATAAAAATGAATGCTTTGATTAATCTTCATCCTAACCCCCTATTGAAACTGAGCCATGTACAAGCGATGGTAAAATCCTTTTTGATCTAACAGCTGTTGGTGTTTACCCTGCTCTACAATATTACCATCTTTCACTACTAAAATTAAATCAGCATTTACAATCGTACTTAAACGATGGGCAATTACAAAACTGGTTTTCCCTTTCATAAGTTGTAACATTGCATCTTGGATTCTTTTTTCAGTCATTGTAT
The DNA here is from genome assembly GCA_964479585.1 of uncultured Erysipelothrix sp. GTDB lineage: Bacteria > Bacillota_I > Bacilli_A > Erysipelotrichales > Erysipelotrichaceae > UBA6182. The sequence continues at coordinate 12,910 of CAYZMP010000030.1, read as the reverse complement.
CTACATTGGATGTGGCTTCATCTAAGATAATCATTGGTTTATCTTGCAACATCGCACGTGCAATCGTCATAAGCTGTTTTTGACCTTTTGATAAGTTAATGCCATCATCGGTAATTAATGTATCATAACCGTTCTTTGAGTTTTCGATAAACTGTTTTAAATACACTTTTTTAGCTACTTCCTTTACTTGATCTAAACTGACGTTTTCAGTACCATAAGCAATATTATCAAATATCGTTCCATAAAATAACCATGTGTCTTGTAACACCATCGAAAAATATTGACGAACATCTTTGTATGGAAGTTTAGCAATATCTTGATCATCAATTAAAATTCTACCTTTATCACTAGTATAAAAACGCATTAATAAGTTCACCAAGGTGGTTTTCCCTGCTCCTGTTGGTCCAACAATCGCAACAACACTACCAGGTTTTATCTCAAAGCTTACATCATGCAATACTTCCGTTTCTTTTTGATACCCAAAACTAACGTTTTCAAAGACAACTTTACCTTGAATGTCTTTTTTAGCTTTTCTAACATCCGATGCATCACTTTCAATCGGTTGATCTAGTACTCTAAAAACCCTTTCTGATGCGGCTAATGTGGATTGAAGCTCTGCAATAATGTTAGCACCTTCTGTTATTGGTCCTGCAAAACGACGCGAATATAAAATAAAAGAGGAAATATTACCAATCGTGATGTATGAAAGTAAATACAACACTGAACCTACAAAACTAATGAGTGCTAAAGAAATGTTGTTAATAAATCCAATCGAAGGTCCCATGACACTTCCATAATAATCTGCTTTGTAATACGCCTCTGATGCTTCATGATTTTTTTCTTGAAATGATTTGATCATGGTATCTTGTTGGGAGTACGCTTTAATGGTTTTTAGTCCTGATATTGTTTCTTCGACATACCCATTTAACTCACCAAGTTTTTTCGAACGCTCTCTAAAAAGTGGTCTTGTCTTTTTAGCTAGAAACTGGGTTGTTTTTAAAGAAAGTGGCAATGTAATCGCAAAGACACTTAGTAATACTGGTGAAATAATTGCCATCATAATAAGAGCTCCAATGATAGTAGTAATTGAACCAAAAAATTGAATTACATCGGAAGATAGTGAAGTATTAATGGTATTAATATCGTAAGAAATTCGACTAATCATATCACCAATTTGGTGACTATCAAAATACTTGGCTGGTAAATCCATAAATTTATCAAAAAGTTGTTTACGCATTTTAACTACAATTTTTTGTGTGACAACAATCATCAGTGCATTGAGAGCATAGAGCATCATGGCAGAAACAACATATACTCCGATTAAAATATAAACAATACGCATGACATCATCAAAGTTAATGTTGTTAGAGGTGATGATATCAATGATTTGACCAGTGTAAAATGGCCCAAGCAATTGCAGTGCATTTGCTAAAAGTGATAGTATGATAGCAATGATAAAATAAACTCTTAACTCAAGAACATAATCGAGTAAGCGACGTAATGTCGCTTTGGTATTTTTTGGTTTATCGATTGCATTTGCGCCTTTACGAAAGCTCATTTTCTTCACCCCCTAATTGCAACTGAATAAGTTGCTGGTACATGGTGTTGGTTTTTGCTAGTTGTTGATGTGTTCCTAGTCCTATCATTTTCCCTTGGTCAATCACAAGTATTTGATCAGCATGCATGACACTAGCAACTCGTTGAGTAATGATAATTGCCGTTGCATGGTAGGACTCTTTAATTGCACGACGCAAATTAGCATCGGTTTGATAATCCAGTGCACTTGATGCATCATCTAATATAATAATTTCAGGATGATCGGCTAATGCTCTTGCAATAAGCATTCGTTGTTTTTGACCACCACTAAAATTTGCACCACTTCTCAATACATTTGCTTCATACTGATCAGCAAGTTGTTCAATAAACTCACGGGCTTGTGCATATTCAGCTGCTTCAATAAGTTGATCATCTTTTAGTTTTCTTCCAAAAGCAATGTTTTCTTTAATAGAATAAGAAAATAGAGCATCGTTTTGAAAGACGACACCAAACTGACGACGCAATTCTTTTTCATCCATGCTTCGAATGTCCTGACCATTAATGAGGACTTCACCTTGATCAACATCATACATTCGCATAAGTAATTGTGCGATCGTTGACTTTCCACTACCCGTCGCCCCGATAATTCCAAAGGTTGTATTATGCTTAATTTTAAAATCAATGTTTTCAATGTCGTTGGAAGTTTTGTTGTAGGAAAAACTAACATTATTAAATTCAATATGATACTTTGATTTCTTCTTTATTGGATCTAATGTTGCTTTTTCATCAGCAGTAAGCAAAATAATCTCAATACGATTAGCACTTGCACCAGCACGAGATAACAATAGAAATATTCGATTTAATGCTAAAAATGAGTTTAATATTAATGTGAAGTAGCTTAAAAAGGCTAGTATTGAACCTGTTTGACTGACATTGTCTAACACTCTAATAGAACCAACATATAAAATTAGCACTAACCCAAGATTTAGTAAAAGGTTCATGGTTGGATTAAGTGTTGCTACAATAAAACCAGCTCTTTTTTCTTTTGCGGAAACATCTTCATTTACTTCTTTGTATTTTTCTTTTTCTTTATCTTCTTTATTAAGTGCTTTAATTATTCTAATTCCTGAAATGTTTTCTCTTACAACCCGCACCATGTTATCCAACGCCGTTTGAAGGGCATCATAAAATGGTATCCCCTTTTTCGATACAAACACAATCGCAATAACAATAAGTGGTAGTAAACCAACAAGTACAAGTGCTAAGTTAAAATCAATTATAAACATCATTAGTAAAGAACCAAGCAAGATAATCGGAGCACGTATTCCTATTCGTTGAATCACATTAAACATACGATAAATATGATACGTATCACTTGTCATTCTTGATATTAGTGAAGGAATCGTAAATTGATCCACAATTTCATTGGAGAAATGCATAATTTTACGATAGGATTCATCACGTAAATCATAAATCGCATTAGTCGATATACGTGCCGCCATTCGATTTGCCCAAATGTTTGCGATGTATGCCCCAAGTGCGGTTAGTAACATTAATCCTCCAAAGACAAACACCAAGGATAGTCTTTCAAGTGGAATAATAGTGTCAATAACATACGCCAATAAAAACGGCAACAACAACTCAATGATGGTCGCTAAGCTTTTTATGGTTAGTCCAAAAAAGACACTTTTCTTATACGGGCGTAAATAGCCTAATACTGTTTTCATGGTTGTTTCTCTGTTTCTAATAGTTCAATGGCACGATTTTTTAACCATTCTAAATAGATTAAAAACTGCTGTTCACTATCAGCATTAAAATCTTGCATAATATAGGAACGTTGTTTTTTAAGGATTGATTTAATAACATCTGCAAGCTCAATACCTTTTGTAGTTGCTGTTAGTTCCATGTAGCGGCGATCATCAGCTCTTTTTTCCATTATAATGTATCCATTTTGCATGAGTGTTTGACATCCCCTAGCCACGTTACTTTTATCTATGTGCATGTTTTGAGTTAATTGATCTTGTGATATCTTTGGTTGACGAACAATCTCAAGTAAAAAACTAGCTTGATAGCCATGCAATCCGTATTGTTTAAATTGTTGGTTGCGATACATAAGATTGAAACGTTCAATCATACTGATCGTCTTATTAATTGGTAACATGTCTCCTCCTATAGTTGCGAACGCAACTATTATACTAGACTATCACAAAAATTCAATGAAAACAAACCATTTTTTCACTTGATGTTTTAAAATTGATTCACTATAATATTGATAGCGCTTACTAATAAAATGGGGAAAAATACATGAGCAAGGAAGATACTGTTTTTAAACACTTACCTACAGATTTAGTTGTACAAACCATCATGGATAATTCAGTGGATACCATATACTTTAAAGATAGGGAGTCACGTTTTTTATTAAACAGTAAAGCACACGCACAACAACTTAATGAAGAATGTCCTGAATGCATGATTGGAAAATCGGATTTTGACTACTTCCCTAGCGAATTTGCTTTGAAAGCCTATGAGGATGAACAGAAGATTATTGAAAGTGGAATACCGATATTAGACAATTTAGAAGTATGGGAAGAAAATGGTCAACCAATGCGATGGTTTGTCTCTTACAAATACCCTCTTTATGATCATGACAACAACATCATAGGTACTTGGGGTATTTCACGAGAAGTAACAAAGCTAAAACAAGTTGAGGAACAATTAAAAAACACCATCGCCGAATTAGCAATAGTTAATAAAAAACTTAAACGACTATCTACAAAAGATCAATTATCCGAGTTGTATAATCGACATCATTTTAATGATATCATAAAAATTCAGCACGAAAATTCGATCCGGCATAATCTTCATTTCTCTCTTTTAATCATTGATATCAACGATTTTAAAGAGATTAATGATTCCTTTGGTCATATTATTGGAGATGATGTCATTACACTATTTGCACAAAGGCTAAGAAGTGTTGTTCGTGTTAGTGACTACTTATTTAGAATCGGTGGCGATGAGTTTGCTGTTATTTTATCCAACAGTAGTATTGATGTTGGACATGTGGTTGCTAAAAAAATACAAGATGATTTTCTTACTCATCCTCTACAAGTTGAATCCAAAACCTTTTTTGTCTCTGTATCCATTGGCGTGGCAAATAGTGCAGAAACAAACACAACAAAACAATTGTATAAACTTGCGGATGAGCGAATGTATACACAAAAACAATTTAAAGATACACAAAAGAAGTAGCAACACTACTTCTTTTTATACGACAATTTTCGACATAACTAGAGTAATGAAGAAAATTACTATACAATAGAAATAGAGAAACCAAACAACAAAAAGAGGGAAATTATGGATAAAATCTTTTTACTGATTGTTGTGATTGGCATTATTGCACTCCTATTTGCGGTTTATTTAAGCATCATGATTCATAAAGCAGAAAATGGCAATGAGAAAATGCAAGAAATTGCAGGATATATCTCAAAAGGCGCCATGGCTTTTTTGCGCAGCGAATATAAATATTTAAGTGTATTTGTTGTGTTTGTATCCATAGCAATTATGATCGCGATTAATTTAGATACCGCAATTGCCTTTATCTTTGGTGCAACTTTTTCCATCATGGCAGGTTATTTTGGCATGAAAATTGCAACAATTGCCAACATCAAAACAGCACAAGCAGCACGTTCATCCTTACAACAGGCACTAAAAATCGCCTTCTCTGGTGGTTCTGTTATGGGACTGTCCGTAGTAGGACTTGGGGTAATTGGACTTGGGCTATGTTTAATTTTATTTGATGGTGAAATTATTAATATTGCAGGATTTGGATTGGGAGCAAGTTCCATTGCTTTGTTTGCTCGTGTTGGTGGTGGTATATACACAAAAGCAGCTGATGTCGGTGCAGATTTAGTTGGTAAGATTGAAGAGAATATTCCTGAAGATGATCCTAGAAATCCAGCTGTTATCGCTGATAATGTTGGTGATAACGTCGGTGATGTGGCCGGTATGGGGGCTGATTTGTTTGAATCCTATGTTGGATCAATTATTTCTGGAATAACATTAGGAACCCTAGTTTTTAAATTAGAAGGTGCCTTTTTCGCACTAGCTTTAGCTGCGATCGGTATCGTATCTTCTATGATTGGGATTATCATTGTCAATTATTCAAAACAACCTAATCCACAAAAATCATTAAACTTAGGAACATACACAGCAGGAGTACTCGTTTTAATTTCTACATTAGTTTTAAGCTATGTTGTTTTTGGTAATTTTAAAGCATTTATACCGGTAAGCGCTGGTTTAATCGTTGGTGTACTCATTGGGATAACAACTGAAATGTTTACTTCTGCCGAGTTTGCACGAGTTAAAAGAATTGCTTCTGAATCCATGTCTGGTTCAGCAACAAACATCATTGCAGGTATGGGTGAAGGAATGTTCTCTACCATGCCCCCGATTGTTTATATCGTTGTTGGTATGTTAGTATCGTATTATTCTATGAATGGTGCTCAAGATAATATTATGGGATTATATGGTATCGCTTTAGCTGCCATCGGTATGTTATCTACAACTGGTATCACTGTATCAATTGATGCATATGGTCCGATTGCAGACAATGCTGGCGGAATTGCACAAATGTCAAAATTACCATCATCGGTAAGAGATATTACCGATACACTGGATTCTGTAGGAAACACAACTGCTGCAATAGGTAAAGGTTTTGCAATTGGATCTGCAGCTTTGACATCTTTGGCTTTGTTTGCGTCTTATGCACAAGTTGTTGGTTTAGAGTCGATTAATTTGCTTAATCCTTTAAGTCTTATTGGCTTACTACTTGGTGGAATGATACCCTTTTTATTTGGTGCCTTAACTTTGAAGTCTGTTGGTAAAGCTGCCAATGACATGGTTATTGAAGTACGTAGGCAATTTAGAGAAATTGATGGTATTATGGATGGCAGTGGTAAACCAGAGTATGAAAAATGTGTCTCTATTTCGACAAAAGCTGCACTAAAAGAAATGATACTTCCAGGAGTATTAGCCATTTCATTACCACTTGCGACTGGGTTAATATTTGGAGTTGAGACATTAGGTGGTTTAATGGCAGGTACAATCACAACCGGTGTATTGCTTGCTATTATGATGTCTAATGCAGGTGGTGCATGGGATAACGCAAAAAAGTACATCGAAACAGGAGAACACGGTGGCAAAGGAAGTGTTGCTCATCATGCTGGCATCGTTGGCGATACTGTTGGTGATCCATTTAAAGATACAGCAGGTCCTGCGATGAACATTCTTATTAAATTAATGACGATTGTATCGTTAGTGTTTGCACCATTTATTGTGCAATATGGCGGCATACTTTTTGATCTACTTCATTTAAAATAGACCGATAGGTCTTTTTTAATCATGATATAATACAGATGGAGGTAATCAATGAATTTTGAATTTGTAACCGCAAGAAAAATAATAGTTAAAACAAACGGACTTGAAAGCATCAAAAAACTAGCGAGTAACTATGGTAAAAAAGCTTTGTTAGTGGGTCGTCAAAACGATGAAACAACCAACAAAGCAAAAACTTTTTTACAAGAAGAAAACATGGAAGTTGTCGAGATTTTTGTTAAAGGAGAACCTACATTAGAAGCATTAAATGAAAATACTGCTATAGCAAGAAAAGCCAATGTGGATGTTGTCATAGGTATTGGTGGTGGAAGTGTTATTGATATGGCAAAAATGATTTCTGCGTTAATCACTAACACCAATGATGTGTTGGATTATCTTGAAGTGATTGGAAAAGCAATGCCACTTGAAAATGCTGCAAAAGCGTTTATCGCGATTCCAACAACATCAGGTACTGGAGCAGAAGTCACAAAAAATGGTGTTGTTAGTAGCAAAGAACACCAAGTGAAAGTAAGCCTTCGTAGTGAATCCATGTATGCGGATGTTGTGCTACTTGATGCTGCACTCACCCTTTCCTTACCAAAACATGTTACGGCAAGTACTGGAATGGATGCCTTAACACAAAACATAGAACCTTATGTATCAATTATGGCTAACCCTATTACAGATGCCTTTGCTAAAGAAGGCATACAAAAAATTGCGAGTTCCATAAAAATTGCGTACGACAATGGCTCAGATTTACAAGCTCGTGAAAACATGGCTATTGGTAGTTTGATGGGTGGATTTGCATTAGCAAATGCTAAACTTGGTGCAGTTCATGGTTTTGCTGGTGTTTTAGGTGGTATGTATGACATTAATCATGGTGTGATTTGTGCGATGCTATTACCTCATGTGATGAGTGCAAATATACAAGCACTTCATGATAATGACCCTCAACATCCTACTTTAAAAAGATTTGATCATGTTGCTCAATTATTGACTAACAAACCTAATGCTAAAGCTAAAGATGGTATCGATTGGGTAAGAAATATTAACGAACACTTTAACATGCCTACATTAAGAGATTTGAATGTAAAAAAAGAGGACTTTGATGAAATTGTTGAAAAATCAAAGAACTCTAGTAGCATGAAGGGAAATCCAATTGCACTAACTTCTGATCAATTAAGAAATATCTTACTAAATGCCTACTAAAAAAGAACTCCTACGAGTTCCTTTTTTTCTCTGCGTACAATACGTCAATTTCCTCTACTCGATCAACCTTAGGTTGTGAGCGAAGCCCTGGAGTGTATTCTGAAGCCATCCAAACACTCACTAGTGTTTTAGCATTTTCACTTCCAATGATTTGTGATCCTAAACATAATATTTGGGCGTCGTTTGATTTGCGTGCCCGCTCTGCAGAATAAGCATCGTGAGCCAAAGCTGCACGAACGCCAACTACTTTGTTTGCTGTAATAGACATTCCAATTCCTGTCCCACAAATTAAGATAGCACGTTCAAATTTTTCGTTTGCAACATCGGTTGCTACTGCTAAAGCTACATCAGGATAAAGAACATCATCACCAGGATTTCCACCATAATCTACTACTTCATGACCTAAGTCTTTTAAATGATTGCTAACAATCTCTTTAAGATCATTTGCAATTACATCACATCCGATTGCAATTTTCATATTCTAATCCTCCCTTGATCTTGCAACAGTTTTCGCAATATCCACAAAATTTTCTGCTTCTAATCCAAACCTTCCGATAAATAGACCATCCACGTTTTTTTGTTGCATAAGCTCTGTTGCTGATTCTTTCTTTACAGAACCACCATATATGATTCTAATTTCATTTGCAATTGCTTCGCTATATATTGTAGCACAAATTTTACGAATATAAGCATGCTGCTTTTCAACATACATAGCATCAGCACCTGCTTGTTGACCAATTGCCCAAACTGGTTCATACGCAAAAATTATTTTTCTCGCATCGTTTTCATTAATGTTTGTTGTTGCAATTGTAAGTTGTTTTCTAATGCTTTCATCACCTATGTTTGCATCTTTTTGTGCCTTCGTTTCACCGATACAAACAACAGGTGTCAACCCATGCTCACACGCTAATTGAATCTTTTTATTAACGATTTCATCTGTTTCATTGAAATGTTCTCTTCGTTCAGCGTGACCAATTTCAACATACTTTGTATCAAATTCTTTTAATGCCACAACACTTACTTCACCAGTATACGCACCATAATCAACAAATGCCATCGTTTGAGAACCCCAACCGATTGGTGTGTCTACTAGCAATTCTCTTAGTGTTGGAATAAACACAAAAGAAGGCATTAAAAAGGCTTCAACATTATTAAACACATCATTATGCCGAATCGCTTCAACAAATCCTACAACCTCTTTTAACGTGTTTTTGTGCATTTTCCAACTTGCACCAACTACTTTTTTTCTCATACTCCTCCTGTTTAAAATCACTGCCCAATTGGGCAGTGATTATTTTTAGTTGAACTTCTTTTTCAAATTATCTAAGAAAACAGATAGTATCAAATGGGATGAAGTAGCTCCTGGATCTAAGTGTCCTACGGCACGTTCTCCCAAACGCATCGCCCTACCTTTTTTAGCTACTAGCGGAAGTGTTGAATCTCTTCCTTTTTCTGCTGCTTGAACACATTTTTCAAAAGCTTCGATTGGTTGTTCTTGGTTATCGATAGCTTCTAGCAAAGTATCAAGTGCAGGTCGAAGAGTATCTACCATGGTTTTATCACCAACTGATGCTTTACCACGACTTTCTACTAACTCAACACCCTTTTGAAACATTAATCCTAACTCTGCAAAAGTTACTTCATCTTTATTGTCGGCTGGTTCACCAAACTTCATAAACATACCACCGTATAGTGGTCCTGAAGCACCACCAACTTTACCTAATAAAGACATACCTACTTTTTTAAATAAGCTAGTTAAGTTCTCATTTTCCCATTCAGGTAATTTTTTGGTTACTTCACGAAATCCAATCGTAAGATTGATACCATGATCACTATCCCCGATGTCTGCATCTAACTTTGTTAAATAGTCACGATGCTCTTCAGCCATCGCGGCTAAATCTTTAATCACTTGTATAAAAAATTCTTTGTCCAATAAATACTTATCGTACATGGTACCTCTCCTTCTACTAGTTGTTTTACTTATTTTTGAACAAAATAAGGTGCATCTGTTGGCCAATCAATGTAACGTTTTAGTTGATCATCAACTTTTTGTAATGTAACAGACATACCTGGCATATTCATTGTAGAAGCATATGATCCTACGAATGTTTTATGTACTTTAATTCCTTTTTCTTCTAATACTTTTGAAACTTTGCGATTAGCAACAAACAAGTCCATTAATGGAGTTGCACCTAAGCTATTTACTAAGACACAAACTTCATCACCGCTTGTAAGTTTTAGTTCAGGAATAATAACATCTAAGATTTCTTGAACAACATCATCGGATGGTTCTGTTTTACCACGACGAACACCTGGCTCACCATGAATTCCCATACCAATTTCCATGTCTCCAAGATCCATTTCAAACATTGGTTTTCCTGTGTTAGGATGATCAGCAGCACCTAAAGCAACACCCATAGTTGCACAATGAGCATTTGTCTTTTTAGCTACTTCAACAACACCATCAAGATCTAAGCCATCATCTGCAGCTGCTGCAGCAGTTTTAAAGACAAAGAAATCTCCAGCTATACCACGACGATCTTCAACATTTTCTGAAGAAATAACATCGTCAGTAACCAATACTGTTTCAACACGAATGTCATCTTCTGCGGCCATTTCTGCCCCAATATCAAAGTTCATGACATCACCAGCATAGTTACCATATAGGTAAATGCATCCTTTACCAGCATCAACTGCTTTCACTGAGTTATAGCATGGTTCAGGTGATGGTGAAGTATTAATGTTACCAATAACCGCAGCGTCTGCGAAACCTTCACCTACGTAACCTAAAAATAGTGGTTCATGTCCTGATCCACCACCAATAATTACACCAACTTTATCTTTCTTTGGTGCATGTGTTCCCACAACTACTCTACCGTCATGTTCTAATAATTTCACTTTTTCAGGAAACGCACGAACATAACCTTCTAACATCTCTTCTACTATTTCATAAGGATCATTGACAAGTCTTCTCATTTAGTTTTACCTCCTCTTTTCAATGAACTTCTTAAACACGATTTAGTTGTAGTATTATATTTTAAATTTTACATCACCTCCAGATAATGAACTTCATTAAATTCTGTAAGCGTATACATATAAAAAGATTTAATTCCTTATGCAATTATTTTAACATAGAAGAAACTCAATTTATAGTGTACATTGTGTGATAGAGTCTTAAAAATTCGACAATTTTAGACATGGTTAATGTAAAAAAAGTGCGTATGCACTTTTATATCGCCCATTTTCGATCATTGGTGAACGCTACTGTAATCCACTTATCATGAGGCAACTGTTTTATTCTATTTGATATCTCTTGACGAATGATATCTTGTTGAGTAATTGTAAACTGATTTTGACTATTGCTTACAACAAAATCTATTTCTAAAAACAATGATCCATTTCCTGCACTAGCACGAACAAAGGATTCTTTCATGTTATATTTGTTTTCGATATCTTTGACTATTGCATTTAAATGTTTCATAATCTTCTCATTTGGGGCTACTTCAAGTAAGTAATGAAGTTGCTTTTTTATTGATACAATTGGTGTTTTCAATAAATACACCCCTAATACTAGTACTAATAGTGGATCAATATATGCCACTAATTCAGTGAATGTGTTTGTTACAATCATAAAACGTGCAAGTAAAAATGAAATAAACACTGTTAATGAGGTAACACTATCAAACACCCATTGGTTAGCTTCTGCTAATACAAGTGCGCTTTGCTTGTTTTGAGCTACTTTTTTAAGCATTATACTAATCACTACACAAATAATGGTAGAAAGTAATGCATACACAACCCCTACTCCAAAGTCTGGACTATTACCACCTTGAATAATAGTGTTTGTGGCATGCACCATCGAAACAATAACCAACATTAAGATAATGCTAAATTTAAAAATGATAACAATCGATTCAATATTCGATGCTCCAAAAGGGTATTTCTTTGGTTTTGCACCATTTTTAAATCGTAATGCAAAAACCGACATTAATGATAATGCAAAACTAATTAGCGAATACATTCCATCAAACAAAATCATTTGTGAATCAACGATAAAACCAATGACAAATCCAGTAAGTGCAAAAGCAAGAGCAAAAACAGCGGAAAAAATTAAACTTTTTTGGGTTAGGTTATTTTTTAACATGGTATTTGCTCTCCTTTTCTTTCTATTTTTAAACTTCTAATAATAAACTCATACACAAACTGTATTGAATCTTCAGTGTTTTCTTTTGACTCATTGAATAAAACATGATTTTCTGCACTTTCCTCAACAACATTGATCAAAAACTTCGCGAGTGTCTTTGAAGGAAATAGTTCAGTACATTGTCCTAGACTCTGATAAAACTTTATCATCTCACTAAATGTATTATAATACGGTTCATACAAAGCTTCCCATGCAACAAAACGCTGATGCTCTGCCGATTTTGAATACACATAATTAATTAGATGACTGTTTTTTATTGTAATAGCATAGACACACTCAATCCATCTCAATAAAAAAGAATCAAAAGTAAGTTTACGATAATCAATGTTGTTAATTTGATGTAGTAAATCTTCAATAATTCGATTAGCAATGGCTAAGACCATATCGTATTTACTTTTAAAGTATAAATAAAATGTTCCCTGTGCAACATTTGCTTTTTGAACAATCGATGATACAGATGTACTTTCATACCCTTGTTGAAGAAGAAGTTCAATGGCAGCATCAATTAGCTTTTCTTTTGTTTTCATCATTTACTTGTATGATGATTATGTACCTTAAGGGTCATAAAAATCATACGCTCCTTTCATA
>CAYZMP010000029.1:0-20957 GCA_964479585.1 uncultured Erysipelothrix sp. | reverse complement strand
GTTATTCTAGAAAAGGTAATCCTTGGGATAATGCACCCATTGAATCATTCCATGCATTGATTAAACGAGAATGGTTAAGTAGATACAAGTTTAGAAATATTAGAAAAGTACGAAATGCGGTGTTTGCGACCATTGAAATCTTTTATAACAATCAAAGAATACATGGGTCAATCAATTACTTATCGCCGAAGCAGTTTGAAGTAGTGTACTATCAGTCAAAACAGCAGTTTCTCTATGTTTAAACTGTCCGAATTCTTGACATAGTACCATAATCTTAATTAGTAGTTGATGAGTTCAGACATTTTTATGTTAAGGAATGCACCGAAAGAATACTACTACTATAACATTCTTTCTATATGCTATACTTGTACTTTTGTATCAGTCTTTTATTTCCTAAATAGGTGCTTAACCCCTTATATTCTAGGGTAAAACCAGCCTTTTCTAATACTTTGTATGATGCAACATTTTCTTCTAAGCAGATTCCATATATTTGATTGATGTTCAGTTTTTCCATGGCAAAAGGTAAAATTGCTTTTACTGCTTCAGTTGCATATCCTAATTTAGTAAACTGTTTTGCAATATGATAGCCAATTTCCCATCCTTCATCAATATGAACTAACTGCACATAACCAATGTTAGTTTCATCATGCAATAAAATAGGATACACAAAAGGGCCATCTTGTGAATTGTATTGGTTAATCAAATAATGAACAACCTCTTTTGCTTCATCAATTGATTCATAAACCTCATCAGGTACAAATCGTTTGTTGTCTTCATCTTGTGAATTCAAATAAACACTCTCAATCATGCTTTCATTAAATTCAGTTATTATTAATCGTTTAGTTTTTATATTCATGCTTACTTGGTATATTGTGGATTCTATATTAGAACACAAATATACAATTCCTTTCTATTAAATTTGAGTATGGTAAAAAATAATATTTAGCCGATAATATTCTATTTCATGTGCTTTTAAGTGTCAATACAAAAAGAATTCACGATTTTTTACAATGGGGTTCATCAATGCTTAATCCAAATAAATAAAATGCTATTGCATAGTAAAATAACGTTAAAAGTTTGAAAATATGAAGAACTTCTTAAGTGAGTGACCTATTTAGATGATTTAATATTTATTTCACAGATGAATTTACAACCTCTTTTACTTGAATATATTTAATGCTAAATCTTGTAAACAATCCAATGTTTACATCAAAAAATGTTGTATTTAGTAAATTTTTGTTTGTAAGTATTTAAACAAACATCTAAAAATGTATGCAAGTAGTCTGTCCAATGATATTGGCTTACGCTAAAAACATGGGTAATGTAAGCAAGCATCTTTGATATAGCCGATGAACAATATCGGATTATTTGGATAATACCCTTGATCTCAACACTCCCAACCACAATTATGTGAAGTAACAAAATGATGTTATTTCATTGAATATAAATCGCCTTATGGTTCTTTTTATAGGCTGATTCAATATTGAATAAGTAAGTTGTAAACTCATTCTTCACCAATTATGCTGTGGTAATTAAGCTATTGTAAAACTTTATCAATCTCTGTTAATTCATCTTGTGAGAACTCAGTATTAAGAATTGCTTGTGCACTATCTTCTACTTGAGATACTTTTGATGCACCTATGAGTACAGAAGTCACTCTCTCATCTTTTAATACCCATGATAATGCCATTTGAGCTAAAGTTTGACCTCTATTTTGTGCAATATTATGAAGCATGACTAGTCTATCTTGCATGTCTTTTGTTATTTGTTCTGGTTTTAAGAAGATGCTATCACTAGCAGCTCTTGAACCTTCTGGAATCGATGTTAAGTACTTATCCGTTAACATCCCTTGGGCTAATGGTGAAAACACAATATTACCAACACCAAGTTTTTCTGTAGTGTCCAATAATCCATCATCCTCAACCCAGCGATCCAGCATCGAATAATTAGGTTGAGTTATTACAATGGGTGTCTTTTGTGCTTTTAGCATTTCAATCGCTTTTTTTGCTTGCGCACTTTTATAATTTGAAATGCCTACATAAAGTGCTTTCCCTGAACGAACAATTTGATCAAGAGCCATCATTGTTTCTTCTAAATCTGTGTCATTATCTGGACGATGATGATAGAAGATATCAACATAATCTAATCCCATTCGCATAAGGGACTGGTCTAAACTGCTTATTAAATACTTGCGAGATCCAAAATCGCCATATGGACCATCCCACATGGTGTAACCTGCTTTTGTGGAAATGATAAGTTCATCTCGATAAGGTTTAAAATCTTCTTTAAAAATTCTACCAAAGTTACTTTCTGCTGATCCTGGAGGTGGGCCATAGTTATTGGCCAAATCAAAATGAGTAATGCCAAGATCAAATGCTTTTCTAAGCATTGCTCGTGATGTTTCTATATTGGTTACATCACCAAAGTTGTGCCATAATCCAAGAGAAACCATGGGTAGTTTTAGTCCTGAGCTTCCACACCTGCGATATTGCATAGTTTTATAACGATTATCATTTGCTAAATACATTATGTCCTCCTATGTGTTGTTGCGTATGATATATACAATATCATTATAAGCAATCAAACTAGTGTAAGCAAATTATGGCAGAACAATGATAAAGCAGAGAAGATTATCTTGCTCATTAATATAACCAATAACTGAGCAACATGGTCAAAAGACTAAAAATGCGACAAATGAGTTGCGTCAATATTACTCTTGTCTCAAAAGATAACATTGAGTAGCTTACTTCTGTGTAACTTTGACTTGAACTTTCATTGACGCATGCAAATGTTTTGTAAACATAATCTAAAACAGTTCAATAATTAATCAAATGTAAAGCAAATGTAAAGATTCTGTTAGTTTATGGTTTATTAATTGAGTGCCATTTAAGGTAGTGATATGATGCAATTAGAAATATAAATCATGGAGGAATCTATATGATACGAGTGCTGTTTGTATGTGTACACAATTCTGCAAGAAGTCAAATGGCTGAAACACTGATGAACGATTTAGGACATGGAATGTTTTTTGCTGAAAGTGCGGGGTTAAGACCTGGGGAATTAAATGAAGATGTTATTGATAGCATGGCAGAACTTGGCTACAATATTAAAGATAATAAAACCAAATCAGTGTTTGATTTCTATAAAGAAGGTCGTAGATTTCATTATGTCATAAAGGTGTGTGATCAAATTAATGGACAGAAATGTCCGATTTTTCCAGCAACAAAAAAGCAATTTGACTGGAATCATGAGGACCCATCAAGTTTTGAAGGAGACAAAGAAAATCGATTGAATCAAGTCAGGGTGATACGAGATGAAATTAAAAGAAATGTTATGCAGTTTATTGCGTACTACCAAGTTCAACAATTCGATTATCGAGCTGCTCAAAAAGAACTAAATACTATGGATACACCATTAGATATAAATGATATTGTTGTAGAACATCAACATAAGAAGTTTATTGGAGTAAGGACGTCTTTTTTTATCAAGCAACAACAAAAGGAATTTGGAGAAAGTGTTGAAGCTATTACAAATGGTATGTTGCTAACCTATGCTCGTTTTATTAAAAAAACATATTTATTGGATAGGCTAACTGTATCTCATGTTTTATCATTGATGGAAGAACTATGGGACATAATTTATCCTATTCAACAAGGAAGTGTTTCAATTGAAGCACTGACTAATGGATTGGAGTTTTTCTCTGAAAAGAAAAACATGAACACAAACCCTAAATATCGCAAATTTAGTATGGATGATAATGACACAACAAAAAAATTGAATGTTGACTTTGTTGAATCTGCATTTAATGATAATAAATCGCTTTTATTGATGTCTTTAACTGATAATGAAAATCATATAAGTAAAACATCTTGGTCGATTATCATGAAAAACATCGATGGTGGTGTTTATGAAATTAAAGATGGTGAAGCAAAACTTCTTGAACATACTGATTTAACAAACAAATTAAATGTTAATGGATTTATTCTACATTGGTAAGTTCTCATGCATAAAACGTTTAATTTCACTGCAGATAAAATCAGCATGAATGTAATGAACATAATGATGAGTATCTAATTTAACAAAATGCTTAGTGTTAAAGTTTGACAAGTAACTGGTCATTGCATTTTCCCATCCTAAAATGTTATTGTTTTGCTCATTTGACATAAAGAAATAAGCAGGCACAAACGCAGGTATATCATAGTTATTGACAACTGTTGCGTTTGCGTGCAAGGAATAAACTTCTTTTAGCATGTCTTTAGAAAATCCATTTCTATGGAAAATATGCATGTATTGTTGTTGCTCTGTTTCATCTAATTCAGATAGGTTTAATAAGGGAAAAGTTGTCTTTATTTGTGATTTAGGCATTAATCGTGGAACTCCAATCATAGCCATCCAATACATCATCCTTAATTTGAACGTCGAAGGAATTGGCAATAGTTGTACTGCATCGGGGACACAAGGATCTAAACCAATAATAGCATTGACCTCTAAAGGATATTTTTGTGCCCAATACAGTGCTTCTAAACCGGACATAGAATGTGCTACAAGAGTATAGGGACCACTAATATTACACATTGATAAGCATTGGCGACTATGTTCAAGTAATGTATCAATACTCTTATCAGAAGCTGAACTATCACTCCAACCATATCCTGGTCTTTCAATAACTACAATAGTAAAATCACTAACTAATCGACTCCATAAAGGTTTAAAATCTAATGTTGGACTACTTGTTCCATGACCTGCTAAAAATACAATCGTTTTTTTGTTGTTTCCTTTAACAAAGACGTGGAACCTTTTATTATCAATTTCCACTAACTTTCCTAAAGCAGGATATAATGTAGACTCTTTATGTAACGCTCTTTTATGCACCACCACTAGTACAACAACAGACATCAAGAGTAAAAAAACAAGTATTATCAAAGTTTGCAATAAAATATTCATTTAACCTCCCCAATTATTGATCAATGATTCACAACTTATTCGATATAAATGAATGAATATACTTATCTGTTTAAAAAAGCGAAATAGAAATTGAATAATCGGATGAATTTATTTCCTAAGTGTATTTGAAAAAGTGCAAATAAAAATGCAGCTTAATCATTGATATGCTTTTATGTGTTGATTGTAATCCACGAAAAAACATATTCAACATGCTTTGGTAATGAGATTAAAGGATTTTTGTTAGTAAAAAAGCAACCTTGTATGTTTTCTTCTTTCGTGGCTAAATCAAAATGCGCTGCGGCAATTCCTAAGTCTATTCTTTGAATGTCATAATCGAAACGATTACTATATCCTGGCTCTTTGTATTCAAAGAAATGACATGCATTGTCAATAATAACGACACGCCAAGGTTGTTTGTTAGAAGCTGAAGG
The DNA here is from genome assembly GCA_964479585.1 of uncultured Erysipelothrix sp. Classification (GTDB taxonomy): domain Bacteria; phylum Bacillota_I; class Bacilli_A; order Erysipelotrichales; family Erysipelotrichaceae; genus UBA6182. The sequence continues at coordinate 15,582 of CAYZMP010000029.1, read as the reverse complement.
TGCTAAACGAACCATCTCAAGAGGAAACGCTAGTTCTTTAGCGTCAATTTCTTTTAAAGGTGTATCAAAGTTATTAAGAAAGAAAATCTCTTTCCAGTCTTTTCGTTGATCAGCTTTAACGATTCGCCGCATCGCTTTTTCTTTTAAATGCTTACTTGATGCTGGATATCCATACGGTGTGATTATAGGAAATAATGATTTTTCATCAATTTGCATGGCTTCTGCAAATCCTTCGCGATTGAATGTTCCACCAAGCCAACATGTACCAAGTCCTAAACTTGTTAAATACAACATTAATACTTCTAGCTCATAACCAAGAGCTTCTAGTGCAAATTCTGTATTAGTAATGGTAGTGCCAATGAATTTGTGTGCACCTTTAATTACACCATAGGTTCCAAGATTCGTCTTACTCTGTAAATCTGTATCATTTAGAAAATGATAAGAGACTTGTTTATCAAATGGATTAGTTAAAGTTTGGATAAAGTCATGTATTTTCTGCTGAATCTCTGGTGTTATTTCTGCATTACCGTAATTTCGTACACTCGTTCTAGATGTTACGACATCTTTAATATTAAAAAGAATATTCATAAGAGTCTCCTGTTTCGTAAAAAATATCAAGTCAAAGATGTACTACACGAAATAATGGCCTGCATAGTTTCATGTATTTTATCATTAATAAAGCTTTTTAATTGGAGATTACACCTCATCTTCAATATAAGTTTATTATAACAAGGGAATGATTATTTAAAAAGATATTCATGCATCGTAAAACAATTTATTATAAAAGATCGATAGTACCAATTAATAGCTTGTATGAATAAGCTTTAACAAAACATAGAGTAGCAACAAACTAACCTATGTTACTTTTAATTTAAGGAGAGCTTTTTAACTATTGTATTCTAATATTTACTACTTGGTAGTTACATGTTTTTCAAAGTCTTTCTTTGTTAATTCTAAATATACATCAGCAGGTTCTAAAAAGGTTGGTCTTTCTTTTTGGATAAATCCGATTTTCTCATAAAGCTTCCAAGCATCTTTGTTCTTTACAGATGGATCAACATACACTTTTGAGCAAAGATCATTATCAAATACTTCCTTTATGGCATATTCAAGCGAAAACTTAGCGATGCCTTTTTTTCTTGCAAAGTCAAACAGCTTTATATCAAGCATGCCTAAATCATGTTTTTTTATAATTGAATAAAAAGTTTCACCACAAAATCCTAATTCTTCATGATAAATAGAGTAATGTTTAGTATACAATGCACGTTTTATATTTTTATGCCATTTCTCGATTTGCTCTTTTGTTATGTTTAGTCCATCTTCAAAACCAACATATTTCATGACATCGCCATTGTTCCATAGTTTCATAATGTTTGTTAAATCACTAAATTCTGTCTCTTTAATTGTCAACTTGTTCATTTCTCCTCCATGTTTGTTATCAAGTGTGTTGTCTTTATTTAGTTATAATGCATAAACAATGTATCACGATTATTTCACTAATCCAACATGAAATATAACATATGAGACAAAGATGATTATTTTTTCTTCATGGATTAAACCATTTAACACTGTAAAACAATTTGAATTATTATAAAATATTTGCAATTATTATAATGCACAAAAAATAAATGATAAAATGCATGTAATTATCATAACTACATGATATAATCAAAATAACAAGAAAGGAAAAATGATGCAATTAACATTACCTCGCTGGGAACAGCTACCTAAAATAGATCTATATGCAGATCAAGTATTAAGTTTCATTAATCCGCTTTGTGAAGCACATCAAGTTAAACCACTGACAAAACCTATGATAAACAACTATGTGAAACTTGGTCTAATTCCGCCTCCAAATAAAAAAAGATATGAAAGAATTCATATTGCCTTTTTGTTTGTGATTGTCTTTTTAAAAGAAGGCTTTGATATATCGTTGATTAAAGATGGAATATTACTTGAAACAAAACGATTAGGACTCAAAGAAGCGTACGATACATTTGGAATAGCATTACATGCAGCGTTAAAAAATGTTGAAGAAGAAAACCCTCAGTTTGAAAATCCAATTAGTCCACTTATGATGCACGCTACCTTAACGATTGCGCATCAAAAAAAGGCTCAAGCTATTATTGCATCACAACAAAGTAACGATGAATAAAAAAATTGCAATTATTACAGATTCTGGCAGCGATGTGCCAAAAAGCATGCAAGAACTCTACCCTGTTTTTGTACTACCACTACAAGTAAATTACAAAGAAAAATCATTTCGAGATGGTGTCGATATTGATTCAAAAACGGTATTAGAGAATCTCACCAATGAAGTACCAACTACATCACTTCCTATAGGAGATGATCTTGATAATTTGGTAAAAACGATAAAAAATCAAGGGTATACACATATTATCGGAGTCATTTTGTCTTCTGGGTTATCAGGAACATTTAATATGATTAAGTTATATGCTGAAAATGCAGAGCTTCCAATGGAAGTGTTTGATACCAAGAACATTGGAATTGGAAGTGGACTTACAGCCATACGTGCTGCAAAATGGGTTAGTGAAGGACTTGATTATGATCAAGTTGTCGCAAACATTAAAGAGTCTATTAAAAACACAAAAGTATTCTTTGTGCTATCAACTCTTGAATATCTCATCAAAGGTGGTCGTATTGGAAAAGTAAGTGGATTTTTAGGGTCTGCCTTAGAATTAAAACCACTAATTACATGTGATGATGAGGGCATTTATACTACTGTTACGAAAGTGCGCGGAAGAAAAAAATCCATTAAAACATTATATGAGAAAGCACAGTCTTTTTTAAAGGATGATCAACAATATTTAATTGGTGTTGCACATGCTAATGCACCTGAAGAAGCAGAAGTCTTTAAGCAACAACTTTCAGCGATATTCAAAGATCAAGCAACTTTCTTTCTTTCAGAAATATCACCAGCATTAGGTGTACACACTGGACCTGGATTATTAGGGTTTGGTATTTCAATAATTGATTAAATAGCGACTTATAATTTTAGTTAAGCATAAGTCATGGCATGCCAATAACGTTTTGGTATAATTCACTCATCTAAAGTGATAGAGTTAATAAATATTGACTCATCACAAAAAAGAGAGAGCATTATGCTGCAACGTTATTTTATTGTACTAACCAATACACAAAAAAACCATACGAAATTGACCATACATTATCAAATAAAGTACTTATTTTAAAACATGTACATCCAACACCTGACATGATAAAAGAGGTTTTTAAGGAGTATCCAATGTATTCTTTTGCATTTTAGTTTAAAGGTACATTTAGTGTACTAACCTTAAGTAGTTTAACCATTGCAAAAAGCAATTAGTACGAAAGTATAATTGCTTAAGTTTTGGATGAAGTAACATAGTGTGTAAAAGTAAGTCTGAACTAATAATTATATAAAAGTAAAACAACCTTTTTCATGAAGGCTGTTTTTAATAACAAGCAATATAACTATCTGTTCTTGGTTCCTTTGCCCCTACAAGCACTCCATTGTCTGATCGAAAGATTAAATGTGCTCTCCCAAAAGAAAATGAATGACCAACAACCTTTACAATATGTCCTCGATCTTGTAGTGTTTTAATAATGTGTTTAGGAAAATGAGGTTCAACAATAATTTCGTTTTTACTTATCCATTGCCATCTTGGTTCATTGAGTGCAAGTTGAGGGTTTTGCTTATAATCTATTATGTTAGCAAGAAGCTGTATATGACCTTGTGGTTGCATAAACCCACCTAAAATTGCAAAGGGTCCTATTGGTTGATCTCCTTTTAGTAAAAAACCAGGAATAATTGTGTTGTAAGATCTTTTCATAGGTCCTAAACAATTAGGATTATCTTTTCTTAATGAAAAACAAGCACCTCGATTATTAAGCGCAATGCCCGTATTTTCTACCACCATACCGCTACCAAAACCTGTAAAATTACTTTGTATTAATGAAACCATATTGCCTTGATTATCAGCAGTCGCAAGATACACTGTTCCTGATCCATAAGGTTTATCCTCTGTGAAAATTTGTGCTTGTTTGTCTATTCTTTTGGCTTGTTGTTTTGCATAAGGTTCACTTAGTAAATTATCTATACGTGCTTTCATAAATCGTGGATCTGCAACATGATTTAATCCATCTGCAAGAGCCAGCTTCATCGCTTCAATTTGTTGGTGATAAAATTGTGTGTTTTTTTGCTTTGGTTGTTTTAGTTGGTTTAGTATGTTTAATGCCATACTAGCACATATGCCCTGTCCATTTGGTGGTAGCTCAGCAACTTGATAACCATGATAATCTACTAATAGTGGTTTTACCCATTCTACATCGTAAGAAGATAAATCTTGTAAACTAATAAAACCTCCATATTTTTGTGACTGTGCTACTATTTGTTTAGCTATATTTCCTTTATAAAAAACATCACTACCATTTTTTGCGACGGCTTCTAATGTCGTCGCATGATCTGGCAGTTTTACAATATCGTTTGTTTTTGGTGGTTGGCCATCAAAAGTAAAAGTTTGTAACCATCCATCAAATTGAGTAGACTCATTTGCTAAAGCAACATACTTTTTATGTGCATTCTTCCATGCTTTAGCAAGAACTGGTGAGACTATAAATCCATCTTTGGCAAGGGCGATTGCAGGAGCTAAACATTGGGCTAATGATAATTTACCATAAGCTTTGTTTAATGCTTCCCACCCTTTAATACTTCCAGGTACTAATACTGGAGTCCAATCATATAGTGGTATCGTCGTAGAACTTTGATGTTTCTTATAGAAGTTTTCTAATGTTAGGTTTTTTGGTGAATAACCAGAAGCATTTAAACCAACAAGTTTGTTGTTTATCCATACAATGGCATACATTTCACTACCAATACCATTGGATGTAGGTTCTACGACAGTCAATGCAGCGGCGGTAGCAATTGCAGCATCAACAGCATTACCACCAGCTTTTAACATATCTAAACCAGCTTGTGCTGCTGGTACACTACCTGTAACTACCATTCCTTGTTTAGCACTTACAAATGATTGGTGTTCATCATTATACTCAGGATTTATTTCATAATTGATCATATGGTTATTCCTTTATTTGTTAATATATGTAACATTGTAACATATACAACTAAGACATTTTAAACATAGTCAATGATAAATAGTGCAATTTGGTTGTGTTTGTTGTACAAGTTTTTTTAGGGACAATAGTACAAAAGACACGTTAATTATGAAATAAATATACTGATGATTAAAATTGCTGTATAATGATGTTAATAAAACAAAGGATAAAGCCACGTTGAATAACCTACGATTAATCAGAAAAAGAACGATTATTATTCCATTAGTAACAGCAGTTATCGTGTTTTTTTCTTTGGGAAAAATTGTTATTGATGAAGTGAATGATCATTACTATGTGCATGTGGAAGAGATAACTTATAATTTAGCTGTTGGATATGCTAATAGTATTTCTAAATCGATTATTGCAGAAGAGAAAATAAATGTTCTTTTAGAAAAAGAACTTTTATCCGCAACAATGACTACAGGACTATACATTAATGTATTGAGCAATAATGATTTAGTTGAAGTGGCTCAGACTTTAGATGTGGATGAAATTAATATATATAATGATGATGGGAAACTTATGTTTACAACTATGCCAGGAGTAAGTGATTGGCAAACCTATCAAGGGCATCCATTGTTTGATTTTTTACAAAGTGATGAGAGAAGATTTGTTGAAGACATTCGAGCTAATGCTGTTACCGGTATTTTATACAAATATGGTTATTTTAAGCTCGATAATGGAAATGTTGTTCAAATTGGACTAAATGCGGATAATATTCGTGAGTTATTAGTGGATGTAGAGATATCTAAATCACTTAATGAGCTTGTTAACAACAATGATATTGTGTTTGCTATGTTTATTAATACTGATTATGTCATTTCTTATAGTAGTGATATAGAGTATATCAATCGTGTTATTGATGATCAAAAAACCATTGAACTGTTGTCAAAAAACGAAAAAGTTGGCGGTGTTTTTAATGAAGGTTCTAGCATTTATGAGATATTTGTTCCAATTATGGCAGAAAATCAGCGTAAAGGAACATTGTATGTAGGACATTCAATGCAATCACAAAGAGAAGCTATTCAAGGTGTTGTTTATCTAGGTATTTTTGTATTATTAGTAATGTTTTCCTTAATTGCATATGTGATTTTATCTAACTTTAATAACAATAAAAAACTATCAAGTTTAGCATATTATGATTCCTTAACTGGTTTGCCCAATGCAAAGCTTCTTCAACATGTATTTAGTGAGGATTTAGATTTAAAAAAGAACAAGCATGCTTTAGTATTAGTAAATGTTTCTGAGTTTAAACATGTAAACATGACACAAGGATATGATGTTGGAGATCAAGTGCTAGTTACTATTGCCCATCGATTAAAGAAGCATACGTGTGATAGTGTACAACTATTTCGATTTGATGGGGATCGGTTTGTGTTTGTTGTAAAACAAGAAAAGCATAACCAAGATTTTACTAAAATAGCACAAAAAATTTGTGAAGTGTTTAAAGAACCCATTATTGTGGAAGACTTTAGTAAAGTATTTCATTGTGAGATTGGTGTAGTCAAGATGCAAGATTCATCCCTTGTATTATCAGAATACATAAAACGAGCATTAATTGCGATTAATATCGAAACGAAAAACAATGGTTGTTTATGTCGTGTATTTGATGATGCTATTTACAAGATGTACGAAAGACAATCAGATATTATTGTGGAGCTTCAAGAGATAATCGAAGGCATTGATCAAGAACGATTAACCTTAGCATACCAACCCCAACTATGTTTGAATGGGAATACGATATGTGGTATAGAAGCACTAGCACGATTAAATTCAAAAAAATACGGTGAAATATCTCCGACAGAATTTATTGAGTTAGCAGAGAGAAATCACTTAATCTTTGATTTAGGAGAAATAATCTTTGAAAAAGCATGTCAGTTTTCAAAAGTTTTATGTGATTTTGGATATAACAAACTACGTGTAGCTATTAATGTTTCTGGTAAGCAAATCATTGATGAACGATTAATTGATGTCTTTTCATCGATTGCAAAAAAATACAACATAGAAGACACGTCTTTAGAAATTGAGATTACAGAAACAACATTAATGAGTGACATTGATAACATCAAATCTATTCTTGGTAACTTAAAAAAGCATGGCTTTATGATTTCATTGGATGATTTTGGTACAGGTTATTCTTCTTTTTATCGCTTAAGTGAGTTTCCGATTGATATATTAAAAATTGATAAAAGTTTTGTTCAACAAATATCGAATCGATCAACAGAGAAGTTAATCACTAGTGAAATCATTAAAATGGCTCATAAATACGATTTAGCAGTGGTTGCTGAAGGGGTTGAGAATGAAGATGAGTATAACTACTTGAAACTCCATGATTGTGATATTATTCAAGGCTATTTCTTTAGTAAACCAACATCTGAAGAAGAAGTGTTGAAACTTCTTGAAAAAATGAACAATGAATAGTATAACTGCGATAAACTGTGTGATCTATTTATTGTGTTATTGGTTATAGAGCATATCATAATGTTCCATGATTTGATGATAAAGCACAGCTGGATTATCTAAGTTCATAAAATGACCAGCGTCTTCAACTAATTTTACATAAACTTGCTTATTTGATGGCAAGTTTTTTATGATCTTTCCCATGGATTTATTAATGCTTTTATCATGTTTACCAAGCAAAATTAAGTATGGTACTTGTATGTTTTGAACGATATCAAGTTTATCGTACTTTCCGATTTGAGATCGTATATATGGTGCAACGTGTGCAGATTTGTTCATGATCGTAAACATATGATGTGCAGTGTTTTTGTTTTTGGTACTAGCATTAACCATTAGCTTTAAATAGTAATCTTTAAAATGACGTAACATAAAATGATCAATCTTACTGATTAGATTTACAACATGTAATGGATAGTCTAATTTTAAAGTTGTCCCAAAAGTAACTAATAACTGCACATTAAATTTATGTGAAGCCACAACATCAATAGCTACTAATCCACCGACTGAATTTCCAACAAGTACTAAATCATTAAGATTAAGTGTTTGAAAAAGCTGGATGACATCTTCTTTTAGTTTATATAACTCAAACATATCGTTACTAAAATGATCGTTTTTAAATCGTTCATCATGAGCGAAGAGTGTAATATTTAAAACATTAAATTGACTCTTAAAAGCAGGTACCATGTTTTGAAATTGATCAAGGTTGCTTCCAGCACCATGAAGAAAGACGATGGTTTGTTTTTGGTTGTTATTAACATAAGTGTAGACAAGACCTCTATTGTTGTGTGTAAATAGCTTTTTTTCCATTATATACTCCTTCTAATTATTCTGATGATTTGTTCTATATCCTTTGTGGGTTCTATGACTTTGTTTTGTAAAATGTAATCAGACATCCTAGTTGAAATAAGAGAGTAAAATAAAAATTTTCCATCATTAGCATCTTCAAACGATAGATTAGATTCATCAAAAATACTATTGAGTTGTTCTATAAATGGTTTTTGCCAAACTTTCAATGATTGTGTTGTTTCTATAGAAAGAGTTGGTTGAGATTCAAACAACAATCGATAAAGAACAATATTGTCTGATGTTCTTTTCAACATTTGAAAACCTAACTGATTTAATCTATCCAGTGTTGTCCCAGTAGTTGATAAAATAGGGTTACTAATAAACATGTTCTCAAACAAAGCAAACACAATCTTTTCTTTATTTAAAAAATAGTCATAAACAGTTGTTCGTTTTACATTTGCAGCTGTTGCAATATCATTGATTGTGGTTTGATGATACGTGTTTTTTTGAAATACTTTTAATGCTTCTTGTAAAATGATTTCTCTTTTACTCATGGTAGTACCTCCGACATAGTGTCGAAATTATTATATCCGACACAGTGTCGAAATACAACATTTCTTTGTCTACATTTAAACTTTAAAAGTGTTGCAGTGATATAAATTGATGTAGCAATCACATGTACACTATATAAACTCTAGTGATCCATAAAAAACGGTTTCAAGTGCTTTTTACCTTTAGAAGTAATTAGTTTCAAAAGAGTATTGACAACTACGTTTTTTTAATATAACATGAGATATATAACATATGTTATATAAGAGAGGATTACTATGACACCTAAAACTCAGTTTGATAAACAAACGATTATAAATGCTGCTTTTGAACTTGCACAAGAATCAGGATTAACAAGCATTACAACAAGAGATGTTGCGAAAAAGCTTGGAAGTTCTGTAGCACCTATCTACGTTAATTTTGAAACAGTGGAGGATTTGAAGGATGCAGTTTTACTTAAAGTTTTTGATATTTCTAGAAAACTAGTAGATTCGTTTAATGAGTCAAGTAATTTTACACGAATTGGTAAGGCAAGTCTTGCTTTTGCAAGAGAATATCCTGTAATTTTTAGAGAGCTAACCTTAACTCCAAACAGGTACATGCAATCCTATGATGTTATAGAGAAATTATTATTAGAAAGCATGAGTGAAGATGATAATCTGAAAAATTGGTCAGTAAAAGAGCGCCAAAGGTTACTGTTTAAAATGCGTACTTTTCATTTAGGATTGTCAATGATGGTTGCAACTAATCAAATACCTTCATGGTTAGATGAAGATGAAACGGAGAATTTATTAATCGAAGTTGGGGATGAGTTATTAAGTAAATAAAAAATGAATGTTTCAAAAAAATAGAAACTAAGAAAGCTGTTAGAGGAATATAAAATGAATGAAAACCAAAAAAAGAGAGTCCAACAAATCATTGACAAAGCGATAAGTAAAAAATATGTTAAAGGGGTAGTGTTTTCAATTGCAAGCAAAGCAGATAAAGAAACATACAGTTTTTGTAGCGGCAATCTAAAGAGTGATAGCAAATACTACATTGCAAGCATTAATAAATTAGTTCTATCTGCACTTACACTACAATTAATTCATCAAAAAAAGTTATCATTTGAGGATTCATTAGATAAGTTTTATTCCTACGATGAATTAGTAGGATTACATAGGTATAAAGGTAAAGAGTACACTAACAACATTACTATTTCTCATTTGCTTTCACAAACCTCGGGGTTACCATGTTATCTATCGGATAAAGTTAAAGATAATGTTTCTGCCATTAAAGAGCTTGAAGCAGGTATTGATCAAGCATGGTCACTTGAGAAAGTATTGACACAAATTAAACAAATGCAAGCCCATTTCCCACCAAATAATCACCAAAAAGCTAAATACATTGATACTAATCACCACTTATTGAATCGGATTGTTGAAACTGTTTTAGAAAAATCAATTGTGGATATACTTGATAATCTATTTTGTGATTTAGACATGACAAACACGTATGTTTGTAAAGACGTATACGATCATTCGTATGTTTTTCCATACTTTAAGAATGAGCAAAGAGATATAAGTCAATTTATCACATCTACAAACAACGACATCATTTCTACAGCCACTGATCAAATCAAGTTTATTCAAGCTTTTTTTAATGGATATTTTTATCCAAAAGATAAGTTGCACACATTAGAAAAGTTTAACAACATCTTTTTTCCTTTTAAATATGGCGTTGGTATACAAATGTTTTATACCCCAAGGATTTTTTCTCCTTTTAAAGCTACTCCAAACATGCTTGGTCATTGTGGATCTACAGGAAGTGTTGCATTTTATGTTCCAAAAAAAGATTTGTTTATTGCAGGAACCACCAATCAACAAGCTAATCCAAGCGCAGCTTTTCAAACGATTATTCAAGTAATCAATGTTTTGGATCAATCATAAAAAAATTATCAAAAATATGCGATTTACCTTTTATGAGTGCGGATATTAAGGTATCATAAGTACTACATAGAGGTATACGTGTATGAAAAGAAAATTAATTAATATACTTAACCATATTTCTAATGATTTTAGTGGATGTGTTTTTGTTGAAGAGAACAATGAAACAATCATTAAAGAAGCTTTTGGATATGCAGAAAATGCAAACAAAAGAGAAAACAATGTGGATACAAGATTTCCTACTGCTTCTGCAGGAAAAGTGTTTGTTGCTACAGCAATACTGTCACTTATTGAACAAAAGAAACTTTCATTTAAAACATCGTTAAATGAGGTATTATCCTTTGATTTAGGAAATATTGATCGTACCATAACAATCGAGCAGCTACTAAATCATACTTCTAGTGTGCCTGACTACTATGATGAAAGTATCATGAGTGACTATGCTATGTTATGGCAAAACATTCCTAACTACACGATTCGCTCATCAAAAGATTTGCTACCTCTTTTTACAAATAAACCTTTACAATCAGTAACAAACAATAAGTTTCAATACAACAACTCTGGTTATGTTTTACTTGGGCTAATACTTGAAGAGATTAGTCAAATGCCTTTGGATGAATATTTAACTGTAAACATTTTTAATCCGTGTAAGATGAATAGCACAGGATATTTTGAACTTGATCGGTTACCAGAAAATTGTGCGAATGCTTACATCTATGATAAACAAAGTGAATCATATTATACAAACATATATAGTGTAGATGCAAAAGGATCAGGTGCTGGTGGAGCATTTATAACTGTTGGTGATGTTCATCAGTTTTGGAGATGTTTACTTAAAGGTAAAATAATATCGAAAAATATGCTTGATCGTATGTTAAGTGTTCAAGCTAGTGATGGTGATGATTATTATGGTTATGGGGTTTGGCTTAAAAAAGAAGGTCAATGTTATATTCCTTATTTTACTGGTAGTGATCCTGGGGTTAGTTTTATGACTTCTTTTGATGTTCAAGATCAACTTATTGTTACAGTTGTCAGTAACAAAGAGCAAAATGTATGGAAAATTCACAATGAAATACGAAAGGTAATGAAACAAGGTGAGAAAAACGATGAACATTGAACTAGTTAAAGTACGAGCGCAAGATAAAGTTGTGCTTGCGAATTTGATTGAACTGTTTGAATATGAGTTTTCTGCATTTAATGATGCGGATATTAATGAATATGGTTTGTATGGATACTCATACTTGGATCATTATTGGACCGAACCTAATCGGCATGCATATTTTATAAAAGTAAACAATGTTTTGGCAGGTTTTGTTATGGTAAATGGAGTTACTTATGTTAGTAAAGAACCTGATTGTCTTTTCTTAGCAGAATTTTTTGTACTAAAAAAATACCGTCGAAAGAACGTAGGACAATATGCAGCACATAAAATTTGGGACATGTTTCCTTCATTATGGGAGTTTACTGTACATCCTAAAAATGAAGGTTCCATTATATTTTGGGAAAGTGTCTTAGCAAAAGCAAACATTCCTTATAAGAAGATTGAAAAGGTTGAAGGTGTTTATGATGATAGCTTAGCGATTGTGTATTTGTTTGACACAAGAAAATAACACAAACAGAAGAAAATTAACAATAATTGTGACAAATGTCACAATTTTTGTTTTTATATAACTTGTAATCGCTACCATTACGATATTACTAGGTACAAACTATAGTAAGTGTTACGATTAACATGTAAACATGGAGGTTGTTATGGAAGCTTGGAAGAACTTTAAATCTGGTCAGTGGCAAACAGCAATTGATGTGGAAGATTTTATTATAAATAATGTGACATCTTATGATGGAGACGAATCTTTTTTAGAAGGAATAAGTTCAAAGACTGAAACACTTTGGAAAACATGTGAAGAATTATTAGTCCAAGAAATTCAATTAGGTGTTTTAGATATTGATATGGAGAATATATCTGGTGTAAATAATTTTAGAGCGGGATATATTAAACAAGAAGATGAAGTGATTGTTGGGCTTCAAAGTGACGCTCCATTAAAACGAATCATTAATCCATACGGTGGAATCCGTTTGGTCGAATCCATTTTAAATACATACAATCGTGAGATGCCAGAAACATTGAAGTTGGCATTTAGTGATTGGAACAAAACTCACAATCAAGGTGTGTTTGATGCATATACAAAAGAAATGCGTACAGCTCGCTCTACTGGGTTACTAACTGGATTACCAGATGCATATGGTCGTGGAAGAATTATCGGTGATTATCGTCGTGTTGCATTGTATGGCATGGATGCACTGATCAAGCAAAAGAAAAATGATCAACAAAACATTGATGTTAGTAATGAAGAGAATATTCGTTTAAGAGAAGAGTTGAGTGAGCAAATACGAGCCTTAGATGATACAAAAGCAATGGCGTTACGTTATGGTTTTGACATTAGTCATCCAGCTAAAAATGCACAAGAAGCAATACAATGGTTGTACTTTGCTTATTTAGCCGCTGTAAAACAAAACAATGGGGCAGCGATGTCACTTGGTCGCACATCAACTTTTATCGATATTTACATTGAAAGAGATCTTCAACAAGGACTTCTTAACGAACATCAAGCACAAGAATTAATTGATCAGTTTATTATGAAACTACGTTTGGTTCGTCATTTACGTACACCAGAATACGATGAACTATTTGCCGGTGATCCAACATGGGTTACAGAATCCATTGGTGGTATGGGAGTATTAGGAAAACACTTAGTAACGAAAAATTCCTTTCGATACTTACATACACTAACTAATCTAGGTCCTGCACCAGAACCAAACATGACTATTTTATGGAGTGAACAACTACCAGAAGCCTTTAAAAAATATTGTGCAAAAATGTCAATCGATACAGGTGCACTTCAATATGAAAATGATGACTTAATGCGTCCACTCTTTGGATGTGATTATGGAATATCATGTTGTGTGAGTGCCATGGATATTGGAAAGCAAATGCAATACTTTGGTGCACGTACAAACTTAGCAAAAGCACTTTTGCTTGCCATTAATGGTGGAGTGGATGAATTAAGCAACAAAGTGATGTTTGATGATATTGCACGTGATGAATCAGAAGTGCTTGATTTTGATACAGTAATGAAGAACTTCGATGTTGTATTACAAAAAACAGCGAAACTTTACACAAAGACCATGAACATCATTCATTATATGCATGATAAGTATGCGTATGAATCAAGTCAAATGGCACTTCATGATACAAATGTTGAACGCTTAATGGCATTTGGTGTCGCAGGATTAAGTGTTGTGGCTGATTCATTAAGTGCGATTAAATATGCGAAGGTAAAACCAATACGAAATGAAAATGGGATTGCTGTTGATTTTGACATTCAAGGTACATTTCCATGTTATGGAAATGATGATGATAAAGCAGATGATTTAGCTGTCGATATTGTAAGTCGTTTTTCTCGATACTTAAAACTGCATCCGTTGTATCGTGATGCAAAGCATACACTTTCTGTCTTAACCATTACATCCAATGTGGTGTATGGTAAAAAAACAGGAGCAACACCAGATGGAAGAAAATATGGTGAGGCATTTGCCCCAGGAGCAAACCCAATGCATGGTAGAGACACTTCCGGTGCTTTAGCATCACTAAATTCGGTAGCGAAAATACCATACAATGAAGTGTGCATGGATGGTGTTAGTAATACCTTCTCCATTATTCCAAATGCTTTAGGTAAAACAAAAGATGAGCAAATTAACAACGCTGTAAGTGTCATGGATGGATACTTTGGACAGTTTGCTCACCACTTAAATGTGAATGTACTAGATCGTAGTAAGCTTATAGATGCAATGGAAAACCCTGCAAAATATCCACATCTAACTATTCGTGTTTCTGGATATGCAGTGCATTTTGCAAGACTAACCCAAGCACAAAAACAAGAAGTCATTGCTCGGACCTTCCATGACACAATATAAAGGATTCGTTTCAAAAATTGAAACATTCGCAACTGCAGATGGTCCTGGGATACGAACCGTGGTGTTTTTATCAGGTTGCACGCTTCGTTGCTTGTATTGTCATAATCCAGATATGTGGAAAGTGAACCAACAAAACGAAATAACCGTGGAAGCATTAATGCAAAAAATTATCCGAATGAAACCATACTTCAAACATGGTGGAGGTGTTTCCTTTTGTGGAGGAGAACCACTATATCAAGATAAGTTTCTTTTAGATATGCTTATAGCATGCAAAAAAGAAAATATTCATACAGTGCTTGACACTGCAGGTGTTGGAAATCCAGATACTTTTGATGCAATCTTAGAATTCACAGATTTAATTCTATTGGATATTAAAGGTGTAAATGATCAAGATTATGAAAGGATGACACAGAAAAAACCAAGCACAACAAATCAATTTATTGATGCGGTTCAGCGATTAAATAAACCATTGTGGATTCGTCATGTTGTTATCCCTAGCATTAATGATACAAAAGAACACATAGAAAAATTGGCACATAAAATCAAAGATATATCCAATGTTGAGAAGGTGGAGTTATTACCCTATCACACATTAGGAAACACAAAGTATGAAGCAATAAATGAATCTTATCCATTGGATGGTATAAAAGCAATGAAACAAGATAAAATTGTTGAGCTTCAAACATACTTAGATAGTCTATTAGTTTAATAAACCAACAGGGTATAAAGACTTTATCAGGCAATTGATAGAGTCTTTTTTTTGGTTAAGGAA